>JAFLJT010000261.1 GCA_022712855.1 Pseudodesulfovibrio sp.
CCCGGGCAAGCTGCCGCCCAAGATGCGGCTGGCCATGGGTGTGGCCGCCTACGAGATTATGTTTCTCGACAGGGTGCCGAGCTACGCCAGTGTGGACTGGGCCGTAGAGTTCTCCAAGACCAAACCCGGCTCCCGCCTTCCCGGCCTTTTTAACGCTGTTCTCAGACGTGTTTCCGAGCTGGGTGAAGATGGTCATGATCCCGATTTTTACCGCAAAGACGCATCCTTGCCCGAGTTTTTGACTCGTTGGTATTCCTGCCCCCAATGGATGGCCGACATGTGGTGGCGTGCTTATGGTGAAGAAACTGCCACCAAATATCTCGCTGCCCAGCTCAGTCCGCCTGCCATGGGCCTGAACTTGTACGGCCATCCAGACGCCGATGAAATTTTTTCCGAACTGGCAGGATTGCCCGAAGTCGTGGACATTGAGGGGATGAGCGTTGCTTTCCCCGCTGGCACTTCCTTTGAGGATGAACCAGTGCCTCCATTGGCCCGCCAATCTTTTGCAGCCCGTCAAGCCGTTGAAGCGCTGGACCCGGATTCCTGGCCCGGTCCGGTCTGGGATGCCTGCTCTGGTCGTGGCGGTAAAACGCGCATATTGTGCGAAAAGGGTATCGAGGTATTCGCCTCCGATACACACAGAGGTCGGCTGGCCGCGCTTAACCGCGAACTGCCGGATGTGAAGACCTTTGAGGCTAACGCGGCTTCGGCTAAGCCGCCCCGTGAACCGGGAACCATCTTGCTTGATCTGCCGTGCTCCGGGCTTGGTGTCCTGTCTCGCAGGCCGGATACCAAATGGAAACGCAAGACAAAGGATTTGGACGATCTGGTGAAGTTGCAGACCGAAATTCTGGAAAATGCAGCCAAACGGGTGAAACGTGGCGGCAAGATCGCCCTTATTACCTGCACGCTTAACCCCGATGAGAATGAAGGGTTGGTGGAACAATTTCTGGCAGCCCATCCTACGGCGTCTCTGTCCAAGGAGTGGACCACGCCACCGGATTCACCGTTGGGTGAGTTCTTCTACGGCGCGTTGCTGAGCGTTTAATCTTCTTTTGTTTGGAGCTATTATGCCCATAACTATCAAGATTTTTTCAGATTTTATCTGACCTTTCTGTTACGTCGGCGCGGGAATCGTCGACAAGCTGAAAGAAGATTTCGATATTGAGGACATTTGGTTTCCACACGAGATCCATCCCGAGACGCCGCCCGAAGGGCGTCCGGTCACTGATCTTTTCTCCCAGCATGATATCGATCATGTGTTGTCGGTCTGCCGCCAGCGGGTCAAACCCTATGGGCTGACATTCGGTGAGCGCCCATGGCTCAGCAATTCGCGCCTCTCTCTGGAAGCCGCTGAATACGCCAGAGATATGGGGTGTTATGACGCGCTGCATCATGGTCTTTTCGAGGCCTACTTCTCCGATGGCGAAGATATCGGCAGCATGGATGTATTGCTCAGGGTGGCCGGGGAAAACGGCCTTCAACCCAGTAAGCTTGAGCCACTTTTGGAGACAGGGAAATATTCTGTTCGGGTTAGTCAGGGCAGTGCAGAGGCCAAAAAACGCGGCGTCACTGCCGTGCCGACCTTCTTCGTCGAGGACCTTCCGGCCATCACCGGGGCGGTCCATGAGGACAAATTACGTGCAGTTCTGCAATCCATTGCAAAGAAGTAGTGGCGCTATTCCCTTCGTTTGCTTTTTCTCATCTTCTCTCATGTCCCACAGTTCTCTACAGCTCGAAAACACGTCTAACCACAAACAACTCCAACAGAGTACAGCGATATGTCGAATACAGATAAACCGTGTGAAATAGTGGTCTTTTTCACTGGTGGGACCATTGGAATGTCTCCTGCTGAGGGTGTCCATGGTGTTACGCCGGGCGACAACTTCGAAAAGCTCCTCAACCAACTTTCACCGCAGGATGCCGACGTCACTTTGTGCCCGGTTCCGTGGTCGGACAAGCCGAGTCCGCACATGACCCCAACGGATATGTTCAACTTGGCGAAAGAGGTGGAAGCCGCCCTTGCCAAGCCGAGTGTTCTTGGTGCGGTCATTTTGCACGGTACCGATGTGTTGGCCGAGTCCGCATACATGTGTGATCTGGTCATCGATTCGGACAAACCGGTCGTTCTCACCGGAAGCATGCGCTATTATTCCGAGTCAGGGTATGACGGAATCCGCAACCTCATAAATGGTGTGCGCGCCTGTCTACTGCCGATTCCGCCGGGTACGGGAGCCTGTATTTTGATGACGGATCGCATCTTTGCAGCCCGCGAAGCGGTCAAAGTTAACTCCTTGAATGTGGATGCCTTCGAGTCGAGGGAAGCTGGTATCGTTGGCTACGTTGCTGGCGAGTCGGTCATCCTTGCCGGGTGTCCGTTAGCCCCTGCGTCGAGGCGCAAAATCAGTCCGGAATCTATTGAACCGAACGTGGCTCTCATCACCTCTTACACAGGTATGGACCGATCGCTTATCGATCATGTTCGAAGCGCTGGTGTTAAAGGGATAGTTGTTGAAGGGTTCGGTGCCGGTAATGTGCCGCCTGCTATTGTTCCAGCCTTGGAAGAATGTCTTGAAGCGGGGATTCCAGTGGTGTTGGCGACCCGTTGTATTGAAGGCGGAGTTTGGCCTATTTATGGGTACCTTGGTGGCGGTGCGGACCTTCAGGATCGAGGGGTTATTTTGTGTGGTCGGCTTGGTGGGCCTAAGGCGCGGGTGCGGTTGATGTGTGCTTTGGGTGTGACGGGGGATATTGAGGTTATTCGGGATATGTTTGAGGACGCGTAACTTTTCTTTTTTTTAAGAGTGAAGAGGTGAGGATGTCGCCTTTGGTGGCGATTGAAGAATTGGGTGAAAGCTCAAGACTGAGCAACTTCAGTCGAAGACTCCTTCCATGTCCTGCGCGGACGGCGGCTCTTTTTGGCTGAGCCGCCACAAAAAGAGCCAAAAATGTCGGCTTTTAAGACGTAGAGCTTAGCCGCCCCGTTTTAGCAGATCAAGAATCTGATCAAAGCAGCGGAGGCTCCACCGTCGGAGTGTGGGACGCTGTGCAAATCAAAATAATTTTTGGCCGTCCAAGGTCGTGCGTGTTGCCGTAATGGAGCCGCCTCCGCTGCTTTGTCAGCTTCTAAACCTTGCTAAAAAGGGCTGGGGTGGTGCTTTGGGTTGGAAGGTTGACGAGCGCCGCTTGTTGGCGTGGTGCCTTCTGGGTTTTTACTCAGTTTTTTTTCTTGAAACTTTACCCACGATTTGAGCTGAAGAAGCCGCAGAGAATGTATGCACTGGGTGCGCTTTCTCGGCGGCTTCTTCAGCTCAAATCGTTAATCGGCACGGCGGTAAGGTGCGCCTTACCGCGCTCGCACGCTCTCGCCCGAAGGGCGCGAATGGGGTCCAGGGGTTATAGCCCCTGGCAGGTCAAGGACAGAGTCCTTGTCCCGCGGAAGGCGGCTCCCGGCAGGGCCGCCGGAGGCATCTTCAAATCACTACATGTTATAGAGCACAAAATTCACTAAAAAGTGAACGATTGTTGCGGGCCAGATGGAGTTGGTGGCGAGGGTGGCTGGTACGAAGATGAGTCCGTAGATGAAGGCGTCGAAGAGTGTGTGTGTTGAGAGCGACCAGTGCATGAGGGAGAAGAGGCCAGCGGAGACTATGTAGAGCGCTGGGGTGGAGAGCTTGTTTTTGAGCGTGGAAAGCGTGAGTCCTCGGCAGACTATTTCTTCGCTGAACCCGACGAGGATGAGCCCGACGGTGGAGTCGAAGAGAAAGATGGGAGAGGTGACATCGATAGGTGCCGATCCGATAGAACCTTTGGGATAGTACGGTGCGAGTGTGAATTCGGTAAGGCAGAGGAAAGCCATGGAGATGGCGGCGGTGGCGGTGGTCCAGAGGATGAGGTTGGTTGTTGATGGTAGACGCAGCATGAGATCGTCTTTGGTGAGATTGCCGCGCCAGAGGAAGTAGAAGAGGAAGGCGATGATGGCGAGTCGGACGGCGTAGTCCAGTGCTGCCCAGAGTGGATAGCTGGAGACGAAAATATTGGAGAAATCGTTCAGGTAATAGGGCAGATAGGCGAGAATGAGGATGGTTGATTTGCGCATACTGCCTCCTGTGTCGGTTACATCTTTGTGTAGAGTTTCATGTAATCGGCCACCATGCGTTCTGTAGTGAACCGTTTTTGACCCATGGAAAATGCGGCTTGGCCGAGATCACGGCATTGGATCGGGTTGGAAAGCAGTTCTGTGGCGGCTTGGATGAATTGCGCCTGGTCACCCTGTTCGATGAGTCGTCCGGTCCGGTTATCTGTAATCTGCTCGGGGATGCCGCCGATGTTGTAGGCCACAATGGGCAGGGCCTGAGCCATGGCTTCGAGGACAACAAGGGAGTGGTTGTCGGCTTGTGTTGGATAGAGCAGAACGTCTGCCGCCGCCATGAGTAAGGCGAGTCTGTCGCGCTCTACATAGGGCCAGATAACAAGATCACCTTCATGGCCCGCAGTATCGCCGCCCACGGCATAGCAGAGTGCTTCGGGCACAGCTTTTTTGACCGCCAGCCAGATTTTCTTCCAGTTTTTTCCGGATTTGTATGCCGCGCCAGTGCCGCCATGGGCCGCAAAGACGGCGACTCGTGCCGTTCCGCTGACACCCAGCTGCTGACGGGCTTCATCCTTGCGAATGGCCCGCTTCGACCATGGAATACCGTTGGGAATGACGGTGACGGGCCGGAAGAGGTGCGTTTTGGCGAGTCGTGCCAGCCAACGGGATGGGGCCACAAGGGTCGGGTTAACCTGATCTATCAAGTTATGCTTGAGCTTTCGCAGTCCTTCGGAATCGGGAAATCTCCGTGGGCATGGGTTCAGGCAGTCGGCATCAATAGCCTGACAGCCGAGCGGGTAAGGGCAACCGCCGGTGAATAATTCGCAGTCATGCAGAGTGATGATGACTTTTCGATCTTTGGGAATGGACGTGAGCAGCTCAGGCCAGTTGGCAGTACAATGGATATGCGCGATGTCTGCTTCGGCAAGGTCGTTGCCAAACTGATTCGGCGGCGTGGAAGTGGCGTCCTCTTTGTCAGCCAGTTCGAATGTCAGACTGGTCTCGACGGATTGCGTCTCCAACCCGTCCATGAGCAGTCGGGCCACGCGGGTGGCGCCACCGCTTGATTCAAGGCCTGTATGATGGACGATGGTAGGCAGGCTCATCGGTTATCCTTCGACCTTCTCCATATCCAAAACCATATCCACCAAATCTTCGTCGTGCGGGTCTGGAGTCACCACAAAACCGAACTTCTTGGACAGTCCCTGCATGGCTTTGTTTTCGTGCATGGTCTGGCCGGAGAGGGTCGCGGTGCCGCGCTCCTTGGTGTAGCGGATGCCCTTTTGGAAGAGCATGGAGCCAAGGCCTTCGCCCTTTTGGTCCGAGCGGACGATGATGGCGAATTCCGCATCGGAGTTGTCCGGCTTGGTGTTGGTGCGCATAACGCCGAGGGTTTCCGGGTCGCCGTTCTCGTCCGTGGCCGTGGCGATGAACGCCATCTCACGGTCATAGTCGATCTGGGTGAAGCGGGCGATATCCTTGTGGTCGAAGTCGCGCTGGACCACACCAAAGAAACGCAGACGTAAATCTTCGTCGGACATGCTGGAAAGAAACGCCCGGTGGGTGTCTTCGTCTTCCGGTCGGATGGGACGCAGCGTGACGTTGCGGCCCTTCTTGAGGGTGACGCACTCTTCCAATTCGCGTGGGTAAGGTCGAATGGCAAGGCGGTCTTCGCCTACTCCCTCAAATGGGGCGATACCGATCTTGCCGCCCAGAGCGAGGACACCTTCGGAATCAGCGTAAAGCGGATTGAGATCGATGGATGTAATCTGCGGGACGTCTATAAACAGTTGAGAAATCTGGATCAGGGTCAGGCAGATATCGTCGATGTCCACGGGGAGCTGCGACGGTGTGCCCTTGAGCAGAGTGGATATGCGGGTGCGTTCCACCAGTTCCTTGGCAAGGGACATGGAGAGCGGCGGCAGGGTGAGTGCCGTGTCCTGAATCATCTCCCGCGCCATACCACCGTGGCCAAAGGCGAGGACCGGGCCGAAAACCGGGTCAACCTTGGCTGAGATGAACAGCTCGTGTGCGCCGGGTCTGCGTCCCATTTTCTGGACTGTGAAGCCCTCAATATACGCGTCTGGGCGCTCGCGGGTGCAGCGGGCCAGAATGGAGGCCGCGCCTTCCCATACGCGTTCTGGAGTTTCCAGATCGAGCAGCACACCACCGACGTCGAAAGGCTGTGGTATCTGCGGGCTTCTGAGCTTGAGTGCCACGGGATAACCGAGTTGGTCCGCCGCAATAACCGCTTCCTTGGCAGATACGGCAATGCGTGTTTCCACCACGGGAACACCATAGGCGGCCAGCAGGTCTTTCGCTTCCGGTTCGGTCAGGGTTTCGCGGTCTTCATCCAACGCATTTTTTACGAGTGTACGGGCATTTTCGGTGTCCGGGAAAAAGTCTGAGGGCAATGAGTCCGGCGTCTCGATGAGCATTTCCTGGTTACGCAGGTATTCGGCCATATAAAGGAACGCGCGAACTGCGTGAGTGGGTGTGTCATAGGTCGGAACGTCGCCTTTGCGGAAAATTTCGCGGGCTTCTTCTGCCGAGCCAGAGCCAAGCCATGCTGTGAGAACCATGCGCTTGACCCGTTTCAACGAGTCGCGGATGGCCTCGGCCACCTCAACGTCAGGCTGGGCGGTCCATGGGACGTGCATGACCAAAATGCCGTTGGAACTTTTATCCTTAATAAGCAGCTTAAGGATTTCGGTGTACATCTTGCCACCGGCATTGAAGGGTATGTCCACCGGGTTGAAACGAGACCAGTTTTCTTTGCCGAGCACGCCATCGATGGCCGATATGGTGTCGTCGGTCAGTTGGGCTAGTTCGCCGCCGCCAGCAAGGAGGCGGTCGGCGGCCATGATGCCTGCGCTGGTGCCGTTGGTCAGGATGGCGAGCTTTTTGCCGTACACATGTTTGGGTGTACCAAGGGTTTGAGCCGCGTCAAACAGGCCGTCGATGTTCTCCACGCGGAGCATTCCCGCGCGACGGAAGGCCACGTCATACACTTCGTCGGCCAGATGATGGTCGCCTGTTTCCCTGAGTTTGAGATCGCCGAGAACGGTGTCGAGCGCCATGCCGGGCCGGATGACAAGCACGGGTTTGTTGCGAGAGGCTGCGCGGGCTGCGGACATGAACTCGCGGGCGTCCTTGATGGATTCCACATAAAGCATGATGGACCGGGTGAGTGGGTCCGAGCCGAGGTAATCGAGGATGTCGGCAAAGGTGACATCAATACGGCTGCCGAGTGCGATCATGTGGGAAAAGCCCACGCCCTTGGCCTTGGCCCAGTCGAGGACTGTGGCGAAAAGTGAATCGGACTGGGAAATAAAAGCAACCTTGCCTGGAGCAACGTTGGAGTGAGCGAGGGTCGCGTTGAGATTCAGTGACGGCACCATGAAACCCAGCGACTTGGGGCCGATGAGCCGGATGTCCGGCGTGTTGGCAATCTTGAGGATGGTGGATTTGATGTCGAGGCGTTCTTCGGGCGTCATGGCGGAAAAACCGGACCCCATGAGGACCGCGCCGCGTGTGCCGCGAGCCTTGAGCGAATGGATGATCTCCGGGACTTCGTCCAGCGGCGAGCAGATAATGGCGAGGTCGGGCACCTTGGGCAGGTGTTTGATCGAAGGGTGGGTGAGCACGCCCGCGATGGCCTCGGCGGTGTTGCTCACTGGCATGACTGGTCCCATGAACCCGCCCGCCATGATATTGCGCATGACGATATTGCCCGCATTCTGCTTTTCATTGGTTGCGCCAATGACGGCTACGGACTTGGGCTTGAAGAGATATTCGAGATTGATGACGCTCATATTTTCCTCGTAAGAATTGAGTGCGCTGGGTATTTTGCAAGGATACCTTTTTTTATGAGTTTGATGCAACAGGGGAATGGCGAGAAGAAAAATATATAGCATAATAAGCTGTGCCCAATTAGGGTCGGAATATGAAAAAAGTTGCGATGTCGATCTTCATATTCTTTGCGCTGTTATGGGGAATGCCCGCCATGAGCGCGGATCTGCGTGTGGTGACACTCTTTTCCCCGCCTTATGCGTTTGAATACGCGGGAGAAGTCGTCGGCATCGCGGCTGATTCAGTGCGAGAAGGGCTGAGGCGTGCCGGGTTTGAGGCAGAAATTTCAATGGTCCCATGGAAGCGGGCTTTGCACATGGTCCAAATGGGGGATGCTGACGCCATCTTTAATGCGGTCATGACGCCTGAGCGGGAATCTTTCCTGTATTTTGCAAACGAACTCCTTATTCTCGAAGAGACGGTCGCTTTCAAGAGAACCGATTCGTCCGTGGTGCTGAATTCGGATCTTTCTCAAGATCAGGTGGTGCGGCTGGGTATAGGGAGTGGCTTCAGCTATGGGGAAAAGCTGGATTCCGTATTGCAGAAGAGCCAGTCTATCAAGGTGGAATCGGCCCCGTCTGTCAGGCGAAACATTGAGAAACTGATGGCCGATCGCATCGATGCTTTTCTGGCTGATAAATATCTCGCTCTGTATTCCATCAAGGATTTGGAATTGCAGACCGAATTGAGAATAGTCTCGGACGAAAAAGGTGACACCGTCGTACTCGGGGCATCTCAATCATATCTCGCCTTTTCTCGGAAAACCATGAGCAGTGCGACTGCTGAGCGGTTCAGCCGTGCCCTCAAAGGCATGAAGCTGGATGGTACATTCGAAGCCATTCTAAAAAAATATCAATAGCACCCTAAAGTTCTCCCTGTTGCCGTCGATAAGACTGACGGATAAGCAGAAAAATTGCCTTCAGCAGGAGGGTTCGTTTATGGTTTTGGAATTAAGCCTTGCCCAGCAAGCGTCTCAGTTTGTCGGTTCGTTGAATGTCCGGTCCGCGCCATCAGTGGAAAAGAGCGTTGATGAGCTGGGTCAGGATGCAAAAAACCCTGAACAGAGCGGTGATGTGGTCTCCATTTCAGAGGAGGCTCGTGCCCTGATCGCAGCTGAAGAGTCGGGAGAATCCGGCGAAACAGCAGAGGATCAAGAGCAGGATCAGTTGGTCCAGCAGCTCACCGAGCAGATCGAGGAATTGCAAACCGAGATAAAGGAACTGGAAGAGGGCGATCTGCCTGAAAAGGACAAGCTCAGCCAGATTTCAGACAAGCAGACCCAGCTTATGGAACTGCAGGACCAGCTTCTCAAGGCGCAACAGGCTGACCTGAAGGTGGATGACATGGCCTCCGGCGGCGGCACCCGAGCCAATGGCGCAGGGAACGACGTGGCAAGTTTCTAGATTAATATAGATAATAAATGAAGACGCGGTAGGCTTGGTGCCTGCCGCGTCTTTTTTTTGGGTTTCAGCGTGTCTTTCAGCAGCCATTCACCGGAATCATATTCTATTCATCGATAAAAACGATCGTTTCCAGAAGCGTGTACCGTTCACCGGGCGATTTCAAACCGTTCACCTAAAAAAGATCACGCTTGTGTTGGAGTTTCTATAAATGATAACACTCCAGCGCGAGCTTCCCGTTCGTGACAGAGAAAAAGAACACAAGGGTTGCGGTCCGTCTTTGGCGGGTACCTTATTTGAGAGAGATTAACGAAGTCAGGAGAATTACAGATGAGCGACGACAAGAAAATTCAGAGTTTGCAGAAAGACGGCGAGATCTTCCAGCCCGACACCGCCATGCA
>JAFLJT010000325.1 GCA_022712855.1 Pseudodesulfovibrio sp.
GTTCTTCGCGTCCGTAGAACAACTCGACAACCCCGACCTGCGTGGCAAAGCCATCGCCGTCGGCGGCACATCCGAACGCAGCGTCGTCTCTGCCGCCAGCTACGAAGCCCGCAAATTCGGCGTCCGCTCCGCCATGAGCGTTGTCAAAGCACGCCAGCTTTGCCCCCACCTCATTCTCGTCAATGGTCGCATGGCCCGCTACAAAGAAATCTCCCGCCTCGCCATGGGTGTGCTCACCGAGTTTTCCCCCCTCGTGGAACAGGCGAGCGTGGACGAAGCTTACCTCGACGGCACTGGGCTGGAGCGACTTTTCGGTCCCATTGAGGATGTCTGCCAACAGATCATGAACCGTGTGCAGGAAGTGACGGGCCTCACCTGCTCCGTGGGCGCGGCCCCGGTTCGGTTCCTTGCGAAAATTTCTTCGGATATGAATAAGCCACATGGCTTTTTCATTATCCAGCCGCACGAAGTGGACGAGTTTCTGCGCACCTTGCCCGTGAAGAAAATCCCCGGTGTTGGCAAAAAATTAGTGGAGATTCTGAAACGACTCGGCGCGAACACCTGTGGTGATATTCTGAAAAAAGACCGTGAATATTGGCAAGCGCGCATTGGGAAATATGGAGGCGCGTTGCATGACAGGGCGCGTGGAATCGACCCAAACGGCATCGTCATATCAAGCGGTGCGAAGAGTTGCAGTGCAGAGAATACTTTTCAGGAAGACACACTTGATCGCGCCATCCTGACCAAGTGGCTACTCTCCCAATCCGAACGGATTGCCTCGGACCTGCGCAGTCACGAATACAAAGGGCGCACTGTGACGCTCAAGGTCAAGTATGCGGATTTCAAGCAGATCACACGCTCCAGGAGCCTTGACTCGCGCACGGATAATACGACCGTTATCTTTGAAACGGCGTGCGAGTTGCTGAAACAGCTTGAACTTCGCCGCGCCGTGCGGCTGATCGGGGTGAGTGTTTCCAACTTCGAGGCACGGACTCGGCAGGTGAATCTGTTCGAGGAATCGCCCCGGGAATTGGAGGAGACGAGCGAGCTTGATCTGGCCGTGGATGCGGTGCGGAAAAAGTTCGGAAAAACAGCGGTTACGCGAGTGGATTTGCTGGAATTCAAGAAAAAAAGCTGACAATTCAGTCGGCTGTATGGTCCATATTATAATATTCTAATGTCCTTGCAAAAGGTGAGGATCGTTACTACATAAATCTTCGAAGGAAAACCGTTCTCGCCTGAGCGAGACCCACACCCCATATGAATATGAATACATCAAAAAATATCTTCACTGCATTGCGTTTGCGTGCGTCCATGCTCGCCATGCTGGTCGCTGTTGTTATCTCTGCCTCTTTCCTTATCGCGGCCCCGGCCATGGCTAAGGGCGATGATGAGGAAGGCGGCATTATGGACTTCGAGCTTTCTGCAAGGCCGACGCCGCTTGTCAAAGACGTGGAAAAATCCATCGATCATTTGTTCAAGGTCCTCAATGGTGACAACAGCCAGTTCGACACAGCAGCCGTTGCGCCCATGCTCGATTTTGTCATGGGTATGCAAACCGATCCCAAAGACATTGAGCCTGCCAAGCGTTTCGGCGGCCGGGGAATCTGTCTGCTGACGGAAGTACCCTCTGATCTCGACAAGATTCTGCGCTATTTCTACAACCCGGAACTCCCCAACTACCTGCTCTGTCCAGCCACGCTCCGCTTGTCCGGCTGGCATGAAGGCAGTGAATTTCTCACCCGCAAAACTCCCCTATGGGATGAACTCCCCACTCTGAGTGAACCCGTCATGGTTCGCGGCCGCGAGTTCGAGACAACGTCTCCCGACTCCTTCGCCGAAGCATATTATGGCTACGATCTCGACAGGCTGATCATTTTGCTCAAGCACAACGGCAAGAACGTCGCAATTTCTGTCTCCGAGCAAAAAGAAAAATCTGACGTGGGCCGCAAGGGTGCCATCCTCAACGACAAGGACTGGGACTTTTTCTACTCCGGCATCGAAGGCTTGAACCGGGGCGGCATGGGCTGGATGGACACATTCATGTACAAGTCCGCATCCGTACAGATCTTTGTGGAAAACGATGCTGCCGCACAGAAAAGCTCTGCATTTCTGTTCAAGTGGCTCAAGGCCGGATGGGCAAGTATGAACGTCGTCAAGCGCAGTCATATTTATGACGGCAGTCTCCGCTATGCCCGCAGTCTCGAAACCGTTCTCGGATCACCCACCCTCACGCCTGAGAAAGTTGTTGAAGGCATCAAGAGCCTCACCACCATGAGCGAATCCGAGAGGGATGGTCTTATCGAGGAATACGCCAAGAATTTTGAGATTCGTTTCAAGAACGATCCAAAGCTCGAGAAAAAGGAATACGCCAAAGTCATCGCCGATGGCGGCTATGCCAAGGTGCTCGATCCCGAAGCCCGCAAGTCCGTCCTGGCCCTCCAAAAACTCAAGAGCATGTTGGGTATGGAGACACTCGTCGAGCTCAGCGCTTCTCCTTTAGCACAGGCCCCGGCCGTGGCTCCCATAGCAAACACCGAAGCTCCTCAGCCAGAGGCTCAGCCGGAAAGCTAGCCAAAGGCATCAATGCACGATACATTGACGGCGCGCTGCGAAAGACAGCGTGCCGTTTTTCTTTTTCGAACAAGGAGCCCGCTATGATGCTCGATGAAAGTGATGCCAAATTCAAGTTCTGTCCGTTGCTCAAAACCAGCGATGACAAAATGAAAATGTGCCAGACCACCATGTGCATGATGTGGCGATGGGCAGACGAAAAAAACGTTCAAGGGATTTTTCTTTTTCCCCGGTTTTACAACTCAAGACCCAGTTGGAGGTGAAATTTTTAAAGACTAAGCCTTCCTGTCCCCCAAAAATGATTTCCGTCGAAAACCCCGGAACATGTCAACTCATTTCGTCTATAATGTACCCAAAAAACTGTTTCCCGAATTTTTATGGTCAT
>JAFLJT010000036.1 GCA_022712855.1 Pseudodesulfovibrio sp.
AGAGCCTTGGTAGCTTTTTCGGCGTTGTCCGGATTGCGGAAAAGGCCGAAGATGCTGGCTCCCGAGCCGCTCATTGCGGCCGCCTCTGCTCCGTGTTTGATGAGCTTTTCCTTGATTTGACGCAAGGTTGGGTGTTTTTTGAACACCACGGACTCAAAGTCGTTCACGATTGACAGGGGCGAAACGAGAGATGGATTCTTAGTATCCAATTCCGAGGTTGTCAAGGATTCTTGAACAGATGGAAAGCCGTTTTTTTTGTCCCATGCCTTGAAGGCCCATGGAGTGTCTATGTGCAGCGGGGGGCAGGCGACCAGCAGAGTCATGCCGGAGAGGTCTATATCCGCCGGGGTGAGCATCTCGCCGATGCCGCTTGCCGAGGCCGGGCCGTCCATCAGGAAAAAGGGAACGTCTGCGCCAAGGGAGGCTGCCAGCATGATGAGTTCTGTGTGGGAGAGCCGTTTTTCTCCGGCGTGTTCGTTCAGCCAGCGGAGTATGGTTGCGCCGTTGGAGCTGCCGCCGCCCAATCCGCCGCCCATGGGGATACGTTTGGTCAGGGTGACGAACATGCCGGGTTGGTACCCCGTTGCGGCACCGTATGCCTTCCATGCCTTATATATAAGGTTAGTGGCACATTCCAGATCCTCGTTCTCCGGGCAGCGCATGAACATGTTCTCGTCATGGCTTGGTTCGATGCGAATGGTATCGTACAGGCTGGTCACCGGGTAGAACAGGGTGCGCAGCTCATGATATCCGTCTTTGCGCAGTCCGAGGATGCGCAAGTTCAGATTGATTTTGGCCGGGGCCGCGAGGATTGATTCAGAAATGGGTTCGTTGGCTGACATACTTAATAAAGGGGGCTCCGTATGGAGCCCCCTTGGTTTTATCGGGTTTATTTCTTTGACTCAAGCGGCAGGGCCACGAAGATGTTCTGGCCTTGGCGTTTGATGAGCAGCATGACTGCGCCACGCTTCTTGTCTTTCTTGATCACGCCTTCCAGTTCTGCCGTGGAGTTCACGTCGCGCTGGTTGGCCTGCAAGATGACATCGCCCTGGCGCACGCCTTCTTCGGCTGCTGCGGATGCCTGATCCACTTCGACGACGAGCAGGCCCTGTGTCTTTTCCAGACCCAGTGCGTTGGCTTCCTTTTCATTGACTGTCTTGAGAGACATGCCGAGAACGCTGGCCGTCTGATTCGGTGCTTTGGGTTTCATTTCAGCCATGGACTTGTCGCCGCGCTGGCCGAGGGTCACGGTTCTGTTGAGCCGTTTTCCGTCGCGCCACAGGGTGAGTCTGGCTTTCTGGCCGGGAGCGAGTCCTGCGATCTGCTTGAGCAGTTCGTTATTGTCAGCGACCGTGACGCCGTTGACTTCGAGGACCACATCGCCTTGTTTGACGCCAGCTTTGTCAGCGGGCTGTCCTTTGGCGACCGAGGCGATAAGTGCGCCAGTGGGTGCCTTGAGACCAAGGGCCTTGGCTTGATTCTCGCTCACGCTTTGGATGGTGACGCCGAGCCAGCCGCGTTTGACGGTCTTGCCTTCCTGCAACTGGGCGATGATCTTTGCCGCCTGCGTCGAAGGGATGGCAAAGCCGATGTTTTCAGCATTGGCATTGATGGCCGTGTTGATACCGATGACTTCGCCCTGCATGTTGATCAGCGGACCGCCAGAGTTACCGGGGTTGATGCTGGCGTCGGTCTGCAGGAAGTTGTCGAACGGGCCAGCGCCGATAATACGGTGCTTGGCCGAGATGATACCTGCTGTCACAGTGTTATCCAGACCGTAGGGATTGCCGATGGCAATAACCCATTCGCCGACCTGAATGGCGTCGGAATTACCGAAGTGCAGTACGGGGAGCTGCTTTTTGACGTCAATCTTGATGACGGCAAGGTCGGTTTCCTTGTCGCTGCCGACAACGGTGGCAACGTGTTCTTTGGTGTCGTCCTGAAACTTGACGGTCACCTTGTCCGCGCCATCGATGACGTGGTAGTTGGTGACGATCAGGCCGTCAGGGGTGATGACAAAGCCGGAGCCTTGTCCTCTTTGTTTGCGGGGTTGCCCTTGCTGACCGGGGCGCCCCTGTTGTCCGAAGAATTGGTCAAACTGATCAAAGAATTTTCTGAACTGATGACCTTCGGGAACCTGGCCGCGAAACTGCTGGCCATGCGGGTTACCAGTGGCTGTTTTTTCTGTGGAGATGAAGACCACCGATTTGCCAGCCGTGGCAGCTAGTTCGGTGAACACAGGCAAGCCATTGGCGTGTGCAAGAACTGGCAGAACCAGAACAAGGCTCAGCGCAATGGTGTATTTAACAAATTGACGAATCATAAAGGTCTCCTAAGCGGATGCGAAAACAGGATAACGGACGTGTCCGCGTCTTTGAACTATATAACGTTTTTTGCGATTGTAAACAGTGTGAATACTTTTGCACGTAAAAAAACGGTTATGAGCCGATTCTCCGACGAAAAGCTTGCCTTTTCACAACTGGTCGGCTAGAAATTTCCCCCGGCTAACGTGCCGAAGTGCCCCCATAGCTCAGGTGGATAGAGCGCCAGATTCCTAATCTGGGTGCCGCGTGTTCGAGTCGCGCTGGGGGCACCAAAAAAAATGATAGCCCGCTTACTTCGGTAAGCGGGCTTTTCTTTTGCGTGTTTGATGATTACGCATGACTGGTGATGCAAAACTTGTCACGCGGGGCGCGACTTAACCAACTGCATTGTGATCTCAGTCAGTTCAGCTGCAAATGTATCATCCATGGAAGCGTGGCCTATGAGCAAGCGATACCACATGGTGCCGAAAACAATATCCAGCAACATTTCCAAGTTCTGCTCGGCGTGGATTTGCCCTTGGTTTACAGCCTCTTGAAAAATCGAGTGTAAAGTCGCGCGTCTTTTTGCAACAAAATTCTCTCGGAATCGTTCGCGAAACTCTTCATCCTGTTGTGCTTGCGCCATAAGGAATCGGAGATGGTTGCCGCCCCCGTCAGCAATGGCTTTCATGGATTGTCTCAGGAAATGACTGAGTGTTTCTTGTAAAGAGTCAGAAGCGGGGACAGCGATACTTGTGTCGGCTTGGTGGAGGAGGACCTCAAGCACGATATCCGCCAATGTGGGCCACCAGCGATAGATTGTTGGTTTGCCGACCCCAGCTCGTCTGGCGATGGCCTCGATGGTTAGCCCGGCTCCACCTTTTTCTTTGAGTAACTCGTTGGTCGCAGTACGTATCGCTTCCTGCGCTTTTTCGCTTCTGGGCCTTCCTATCTTTGCTTTCGCCATTTATTCACCTCTGCTTTCTGTACACACCTTGTGCCACGCTTGACACATTCCGACAAGTTCTATTACGTTACGTTTAGTAACGAATATGGTGGTGTGTTTGTATTTATACAGACCGCAAAGAAGGATAAAAAGCCATGGTGAATAAAAGCCATTGTCTGTAAAATTCAAAAGCAATTGATGGGGGTATTGAAATGAAGATGGAATCTGTGAAACTAGCGTATTTTTCACCGACTGGAACCACAAAGGCGGTTGTTGAGGCCATTGCGAGTGGGATTAATCCAAACACAATAAAACATAATGATATTACCAAACCCGAAGCACGAAAACAGGCATTGCTGACGTCGGAAAATGAAGTGCTTGTCGTCGCCGTCCCCGTGTACATGGGAAGAGTGCCCGCGCTGTTAACTGATTGGTTGAACGCAATTGAAGGACAGGACACGCCAACGGTCTGCGTCGTTGTCTATGGCAACCGTGTTTATGACGATGCGCTGCTTGAATTAAAGAACAGCGTAATGAGCCGTGGGTGTGTCCCCGTTGCTTGTGCGGCCTTTATCGGAGAACATTCATTCTCGGATTCTGCGCTGCCAACTGCACAGGGGCGTCCCGATGCGGATGATTTGAAGCACGCAAAAGTTTTGGGCCAGAAAATACGGAAAAAGCTCGAATCTGTCGCGTCGATATCTCAGCTTTCAGATGTGCCTGTGTCGGGTCATTCCCCTTATGGGGGAGCGACGGAATTGTGGGATGTTGATTTTATTGCAGTGGACAATCAGTGCACACAATGTGGCGTGTGTGCGGCGGTATGTCCTGTCGATGCTGTTGACCCGCAGAAGAGTACGGCGATCAATCATGAAAAGTGCATCACTTGTTGTGCGTGCATTAAGCGGTGCCCTGAAAACGCCAGAACGATAAAGACTGGCCCGGTAAAGGATGCCCAGAAAAGGTTGAATACCCTTTTCCATGAACCCAAAAAACCGGAATGCTTTTTATAAGCTGTTTCTTGCCTACTTACGGCCCTTTGATGACCAGAATCGTTGAGGTCTGATTGATGTGACCGATATACGCCTCGCCGTAGGTGCTGAAACCGACGGTGGGGACGTGGTCGAAAAGGTGGCCGTATTCCTTGGTCTTCCCGGCTGACTCCAGTTCCAGAGTGCGCAGGATGCAGTGGAAGTTGACAACGGCTGCGGTATTATCCGGGAGTTGCTCTTCCAGATCACGGGCTGTGTCGGCCACGATATCGCCGCTCTCCAGGAGTTCGAGTTCCATTCCTTGTAATACGTTGCAGAAGAATACGATGGAGTCGCCATCGAAGACCATGGGGCTGCGCACGTATGGCTCGTTGCCGATCATGAGGCCTACGGGGTTGCTCCGGAAATACTTTTCGCCGTCGCTTTGGGGGACGCCGAGTGCCTCGGTATAGGCTTCAATCGCGGGTTTGTTGTCGAATTCAAAGACCACGCGGTTGGCTTCGTCTACCTTGGTTGCGCGCAGCTTTTTCCCCACGACCTTGAAGCTTTGGGATTTGATGAATTCGATCCCGTTCGTTGCTTCGAGCAGGACGAGCAGGGCCGCATTGGTATGGGCTTCGCCATTGGCAAAGACATGCGTCTGCTCAAACTTCAGGTCGTCACCAGCCGAGCCGCCCACAAAGTGGATATTGGTGGTGTCGCCGATTTTGTCCATCAAACGTTCTTCACATTTTCTGAGTCCATCCATGAGCACAACGCCGAAAAACGTGCTCCTATCCATCTCAAAGGTTTCCTGTTGGAAATGGTTTTCGAATTCCTCGAAGACCGGATCAAGATCCAGCGCGGATTCAGCAATGTCAGGGATGACCTCGATGGCTATGTCCTTGATCTCGTCAGGGCCGAGCCACATGGCGACCACGGAATGTTTTAACATGTGGCCGCTGACAAGTTCGCCTGCGGTGGTGCAGCCGAAGCTTTGTGTGTTCGGGAAAGTCGTGTGCATCGCACTCGCCAATGCTTTTGGCTCGTATACAGGGGAAGCGAAAAAGATGAGAACGCCTCCACTGGGCGAGCCGAGCGTTGAAGCCAGTTCTGAAACGGCATCCATACTATCAGCGTGTGTTGAGTAGGCAGTTGTTGCGGTCATTGTTATACCTCCGACTCATCGTCACTGAGGTTGTTGGTGGGGAGTTCGATGGTAAAGCAGCTCCCGTTTCCGAGTGTGGATTCTGCCCAGATGAGGCCGTTGTAATGGGTCACGATGTGCTTGCAGATTGGCAACCCTAACCCGGTTCCCGTGGCCGCTACACTCAAGATGTCTGTGTGCGACGCCTGATGGAATTCCGTGAAGACGGGTTGTAATTCCTCGGTTGCGATACCTGTGCCTGTATCAGCCACCACCATGCGAATATGGTCGGGAACGGGGCTTTCCACCAGCACCGCAATGCACCCTTGTGCAGTGTGTTTGAACGAGTTTGTCAGCAGGTTAATGACCACCTGAAGGAGCTTGTCCCAATCCGCCTTGATAGGGGAAATATTGTCGGCAAAGGTGAGTCGCAATTGCACATCGGGATTGGTCTCGCAGTATCCGCCAAGGTTGCTTGCGGCTTGCCGGACCACTTCTTCCATGTCCAGCATGGCATCGTCCCAGTGCATCTTGCCCGCTTCGATCTTCTTGAGGTCGAGGACGTTGTCGATGAGCCGGGTCAACCGTTCGCCTTCCAGCACCAGAATGCCGAGATTCTGATCAATGGTCATCGCTTTGGGCTTGATGGCTGGGTACTCTGCGGTCAGCGGCATGAAGTGTCGGTTGAACGCCTTGCGAATGATCTTTGAGAAACCGAGCAGGGATGTCAGCGGTGTCCGTAATTCATGGGAGACCGATGAGACAAAATTGGATTTGATCGTATCAAGCTGGGTCAATCGTTCGTTGGCCTGTTCGAGCATGGTCGCTTTGTCTTCCAGCTCTTGTGTGCGGTTGAGGACCAGATGCTCCAGAGACAGGTTGAGCTGTTCCAGTTCATATTCCGCCTTTTTGCGGGTGGTGATGTCTTCGATCATGACCAGGACGTATTGCGGTTTCTTGAAGCGGGAGAGGATCGTGGTGAGATTGAGGGCTGCCCATATAGTTGTGCCGTTAGGACAGCTCAGGACTTCCTCTATCTGCCAGCGTGGTCTTCTTTGATGGACCAAATCTGCCAGGGCGATATCCAGATCGTCATCTTCGCCGCTACCCACAAGAGAGAAGAAGCGTTGTCCGGTAAGGGAAGATGCTTTTTGCTGCACCATGTAGGCAAGAGTGTTGTTGGCTGACACGATATGACCATTGAGATCGAGCAGGGCGATACCCATGCCGGAGTGCTCAAAGATGGCGCGGTGGCGCATCTCACTGGTGCGATACTTGTCCAGAGTCTCGTGCAAGGGCGTGATGTCACGCATGGACCCGACGATGCCGGACAGCGTGTTGTCCGAGGTGCGCAGAGGGGATACCAGCAGGTCGTGAATGTATTTTTTCCCATCTTTTATGAGGCGTAGCTGGCCGGACTTGTTGGTCCAGTTGATCAGCATGCGTTTTTCAATGGTCTGGAACAGGTCCATGGTTTCTTTGTCAAAAATGTCGGTGTCTGTTTTTCCGATAATGGCGTCGGGTGTGGAGTCAGCAAACTGTGCGAAGGCTTCGTTGCAGCCCATGTAAGTGAAGTTGAGATCCTTGAAATAAATGGGGTTGGGCACGGCGTTGATGAGAGACTGGGTAAACGCGAGCTGCTCTGAGAGAGCCTGCTCGTTGGCGCTCACCACCTGTGCGTACCTGCTACGGTGAATGGCCGCGCCAATACCGGCAATGGATGCTGCCACCAGCAGTCCGATGAGGATATACAGCAGGCGCAGGTCTGACATTCCTTGGGTTAACTCTTCGTCGGGAGCGGAAAGGGCCACGATAATCTTGTGAGAGGTTCCCAACCTTACGGTGTTCCAGGCGATAAGTTTGCGGGAAACCGTGCCACCGCGCTGAACAGGGAAGGTGTATTCCGCCTTGCCGGAGACTTCCGAAAGCAAACGGCGGTCCACGTCCAGAACGCTGGGGTAGGCATCGTGCATGCCGTCAAAAATGCTACGCCCAACAATGGAGGTTTCGTGGTCGTAGAGGATGACGCCGAGCCCATCAAGAGAATAGCCTGCGCCGTACTGGCCTGAACGTAACGGCTTGATGTATTGTTCGAGGATGGTTCCGAGATCGACGATGACGACAAAGACGCCATGTCCATCGGTCGAAGGAACCAGCATTCCTAATAGCTGTGCTGTGTTGCTGCTGTAGAGTTGATAGGTCGTGAGGGGCAGGGCGCGAGGTGTGGTGTTCTCATACATCTGCTCCCCCCATTGCTGGGCAACGGTGAGCATCTCCTGCAGCGTGAGTTCGGGGGATTTGATGTTATGGAAAACCGTTCCAACTTCGTCCTTTTCCATGACGGCCAAGATGTATTTATTGCTTTCCGTCCACTGAGAAAAGAGCGTTTCGGATATAGTAGAAGTAATGCCGTCATGGCGTGCAATCATTTTCGTGACCGACCGTGAGATCAGTCCGATTTGATCGCGGATGGCATTGGCGGCCAGCGTGACCTGAAGGAGCTGTTGCTCGTTGAAGCTTCGTTCTGCTTTTTGGATGGCCTGTCTGTCCATCCGCATCATGATGAAGACCAGGAACAGCAGTAACGGCACGCAAAAGGCAATAAACGCCCATAGACGCTTGGGAATGGGACGCTTCCGCGCAGAGCCGGAACTTGAGGAAGTAGGCAATGTGTCTGGCATAGAGCTTTAGTTTTCGAGATATTGAATACTAAGAAACTGTATTTTCGTTAAAAAATACAGTGGGACCACCATGTCAGCATCATAGAGCAGAGGGGGCGTGGAGTCGATGAGAATCTTAAAGATTATAATGGAGAACGATGACTATCTCGGCTGTTTCCAGTCAAGCAGCTTGATTTTTGCCATGGAAATATCCTCTTTCGACAGAAAGAGAACGGCCCGATAGCCATCTGTGTACCAGGCGGAATCCGTGAGATTGAGTTTGGGGGCGTCTTCGGAAACTTCGCCCACCCCGCCAGCAAAGGCAAGGCTCTTCAATGCCTGGGAATACGCCAGATCCTGAATCAGATAGCTGCGAGCTTCGTCCACATTGCCATCAATTTCGTGGGTGGTCAGGTTCCATGTTTTGCTGGTCATTTTGACACCGATGTCGCGGCTGATGGTGCCTACCCATACTCTGCTGTCTTTGTAGACGATGGGCGTGAGCCACATGCGCAGGTGGTTGCGTTCGTGGATTGTTTTGCGAGCCTTTTGCAAACCGATATCCTGCCCCCGGCCAAAGACATACAGGGCGCTGATAGGGGATGTTTTGTATTCCTTGTGCGCCATGAATGCGTTGACTGTCTTCATGGAGGAACTGAAATTGATCGGTTCAGTCTCATCCCAGCCGCGTCGGACAACCGCTTTCCATGCGGCATCCTTTGGGGACACCAAAACGACGTTGAGTGGGTCGCCCTGTTTTTCGCCCGATTTGTTGGTGACGCAACACGGCAAAGCTTCGATTTGTTGGCGGAGTTCATCCATGGTGTTGCATCGAATGAGCTGGTCCTCAGTATACAATGAGTCTACATCGACCAGATGATGGTCGGCCAGGAAGCCGGGGATTTTCAGAAAAAATGTGAACGAGGTCAGTTTCTTTAAGCCAAGGATGTCCATGTTTATGAGTCGTACTGATCCTGCATGTATTGGGGTGAGTACAAAGCCGGACATGCTGCTCTTGGGGCCGACGACGTCGGGCAGCATCAACTCCTTGAACCGGGCGGCCATACGTGCACTGGCTTCCTTGTCTTTTTCGTACCGAGTCTTCCACCACACCTCGTGGGGGGAGAAATAATTCTGATCAACGCTCATGGACAGGAACAGTTGTTTTGCGTTCGTACTGTTTTCTACCTCGATCCAGACAGGCTGGACGCCGACTTTTTCGAGGTCTACGCCGAAGACATGCAGAGATTCTTCGCCGTTCAATATGGCGGCAGAGACGGTGATACCGCCTTGAGACTGGGTTTCGGCTCTGGGAATGACCTCCAGATCTTCAAGGGGCATGGGTGTGTATTGTTTGGTGCAACCGACTGCTGCGACGAGGATAAACATGGTGACACACAGGAGCGTTTTGTTTTTTATGAACATGCTGTCTCCGTTCCGGAAATGGTGGGTAAGGTGAAACAAAACGTACTGCCTATGCCGTACTCTGACTCGACCCAGATGGTGCCGCCGTAATGTTCCACAATCTCTCTGCTGATGGCGAGCCCCAGTCCGGTACCTTTGTCAGTGATACTGACTGTATCACCTGTACGGGATTTGTGGAACTTTTCAAAAACCCGTCCCAACTCTTCCTTCGCGATGCCGATGCCTGCGTCGGTGACGGTGATGACCAACATGTCCTTGCTCATGGCTGTGGAAACAACGACAGATCCTTCCAGAGTGAACTTGTACGCATTATTGAGCAGGTTGATGAGGACCTGCTGTATCTTG
>JAFLJT010000135.1 GCA_022712855.1 Pseudodesulfovibrio sp.
CATTGTCGGCAAGGCGGTCAAGGATATCAACTTCCCGCGTGGTAGCCTTATTTTGTGTTTCAAGCGTGGCAACGAGGTTGTCATTCCTCGTGGTGACACGATTGTGGAGCCGGAGGATCAGTTGATCATTATTTCGACGCGCCAGAATATTCCCAAAGTCGAAAAGGTGCTGACCACCAAGGTGGATTTTTTCTAAATGCGTTGGCAATACGTCCTGCACATCATCGGCGCTCTTGTGGCGTGTATCGGCCTGACCATGATCTTCCCGCTGGCGTGGGGACTCTATTATAGTGATGGCACAGCCATACCCATGGCGCAGTCCTTGGCGATCACCGTTGTATCCGGTGCGCTTTTGTTTTTCATCTTTCGCAATCCCGAAAGCTCGAAATCTGCCATGACTCATCGAGAGGGCATGGCTATCGTTGCTCTGGGTTGGTTTGTGGCTGGAGCTTTTGGTGGCTTGCCGTTCTACCTCGGTGGTACCTTTGAGACAGTCGTCGATTGTGTTTTCGAATCCTTGTCTGGGTTCAGTACGACTGGATCATCAGTCCTCACTAACATTGAGGCTGTCCCCCGTGGTATTTTGTTCTGGCGCAGTCTGACTCATTGGCTGGGCGGCATGGGTATCATTGTCTTGTCACTCGCCATCCTGCCGTTTCTCGGCGTTGGTGGTATGCAGCTCTACAAGGCAGAAGTTCCCGGCCCGGTGCCGGACAAACTCAAGCCGCGCATCAAGGATACCGCCATGACCTTGTGGAAGGTCTACGTCATGTTCAGCGCGCTTGAAACTGTACTGCTCATGTTCGGTGGCATGGACTTTTTCGACGCGCTTTGTCACTCATTCGGCACCATGGCGACGGGTGGATTTTCTACGAAAAACACGTCTGTAGCGGCGTTTAATTCCAGTTATATTGACTACGTCATCACCATCTTTATGCTCATTGCGGGCATCAACTTCACCTTGCACTATCTGCTCCTGAAGTGGCGTCCAAGCGCCTTGTTGAAAGACCCGGAATTCCGAGTCTTCGCAGGCATGGTCGTTATATTCACTGCCATTATCACCGCCGCTGTTTATCTAGGCGGAAACTATGATTCTGTTGCAGATTCTGTGAGATATACGTCATTCCAAGTGGCGGCGATCTTAACGACCACCGGCTTTGCCACGGCTGACTATGAGCTATGGCCCGGTGTTACACAGGCCATTTTGCTCTTGTGTATGTTTGTCGGTGGTTGTGCCGGATCAACGGGCGGTGGCATGAAAGTCATGCGTATCATGTTGCTCGTCAAACACTCTTACAAAGAGTTGTTCCGCCTCATCCATCCCCGGTCAGTCAATCGCATCAAGATGGGCCAGACTGTCGTTCAGGACGACGTTGTGAGCGGTGTTTGGGGCTTCTTCATTCTCTGGATCGGTCTGTTCGTGCTGGCCGCCTGTGTCGTGGCTGCAACTGGTGTGGACGTTGTTACATCCTTTGCAGCGGCCCTTGCATGCATCGGCAACATCGGCCCCGGTATCGGTGGCGTTGGTCCTACAGAAAACTTCGCATGGTTGCCTGATACTGCCAAATGGGTGCTGACGTTCTGCATGGTACTCGGCAGGCTGGAAATCTACACAGTCATCATTCTGTTCGTGCCGGAGTTCTGGCGCAAGTAAGGTCATGTTATGAAAGAGAAAAGGCCGTCCACTGAGTGGACGGCCTTTTTTTATGTTGTGTTTGGTGCGGTTAACGGGATCGGGCAGTGCGTCTGGAGTTACGTCCGGATTTGCCGCCACCGCCGCCTCCGCCACGTTTGTTACCGCCACCACTATTGCCACCACCACGGAAGTTGTTTTTGGGGCCTCGGCGATCCCTTCCACCGGGCTGTACGAGGCAGGGCTGATCATAGTCAAAACCATCCACTTCGCAATGTTCGATCCGTGTGCTCACGATGCGTTCGATATCGCGCATGAGGAGCTTGTCTTCACTGGTCATCAGGCTCAGGGCCTTACCGGAACGCCCGGCGCGGCCAGTGCGGCCAATGCGGTGCGTGTAGGTCTCGGCAGTATCAGGTGCATCAAAGTTGATGACATGGCTGATACGTGCGCAATCGATGCCGCGTGCGGCGATGTCAGTTGCGACCATGATCTTGAAGGTACCGTCCTTGAAGCCGTCCAGAGCGCGAACACGT
This sequence comes from Pseudodesulfovibrio sp., assembly GCA_022712855.1. Classification (GTDB taxonomy): domain Bacteria; phylum Desulfobacterota; class Desulfovibrionia; order Desulfovibrionales; family Desulfovibrionaceae; genus Pseudodesulfovibrio. The sequence continues at coordinate 2,170 of JAFLJT010000135.1, forward strand.
TGGTTCTGGCTCATGTTACCTTGCAGGAACGTGGCTTCATGACCTCGGGTGCACAGCTTTTTGGCCAAGTTTTTGGCCTTGTGCTTGGTGCGGGTGAAGATCAGCACACTTTCGTACTGGACTGTGTCGAGTATCGCTTCGATCAAACTCGGCTTGAGGTGCTGGCGAACAGGGTAAAATGCCTGCTCGACGCTTGCCACAGGTGCTGTGTTGGCAACCTGAACCGTTTTGGGGTTGTGCAGGATCTTGTCTGCCAATTTGCGGATATCCGCTGGCATGGTGGCGGAGAAGAGCAGGTTCTGGCGGCGCTTGGGCAGGTAAGACAGAACGCGCTTGATGTCGGGCATGAAACCCATATCGAGCATGCGGTCTGCTTCGTCCAGTACCAATGTATCCACCTGATCAAGCCTGACATCGCCTTGCTTGAGCAAGTTAACGAGTCTGCCGGGGCAGGCTACGAGTACCGTGGCTTTGCCGGATGCTTTAATCTGCGGGGTCATGCCGACGCCACCGAAAACGGCTGCGGTGCGGATGCCTGTTTCTTTACCAAGGGTAAAAAAGGTTTCCTGAATCTGCGATGCCAGTTCGCGGGTTGGTGCAAGCACCAGTGTGCGAATGGGACCTTGTTTATATGCACCGTCATTCAACAATCTTTGCAGAATAGGCAGAGCAAAGGCAGCGGTTTTTCCGGTGCCGGTCTGGGCAAGGCCCATGACATCACGGCCTTCCAATACTTCGGGGATGGCCTGGGTTTGAATAGGAGTAGGGGTCACATAGCCAGAGGCATTGATGCCGGAAACGAGTCTCCGGTCAAAAGAGAAGTGGTCAAAAGACACAAAAGTTCCTTTGTGAAAGAATAATATTGACGACTGCGCGCGACAGCGGTCGTGTCCGGTTAAACCGGTATGTATTTGGTAGGACTCTTGAACGAGGATCTGATCGTGGCCGGATGGTGTGGGCCAATGTGTTCGTAGGCGAACAGTGATGATTTCGTGTGTTCAGTCACGCTGAGATGCGTCACTTATACAGATTATTAGAGTTATGTAAAGGGCAGTGTTTGGATATTTTTTTATTGCGGCCTTTGGTCGCCTTGCTTTGCGCATCCAGTATATGTCTTCCCATCAAAAGTGGCCTGAGCGGTCCAGCCGAATATTTCGTCTGACATTGTGTCCAAACATCGGGCACGAGTAATGACGACATTGAGTGAGTGGTAGTATGAATTTGATTCATATGTTGTTGATGTTTCCGATCGGGAAGGGGGGACCTTGGGAAAACCTTTTGTTACCATCCCGACTGTTGAAAAAAGGATGTCGTCTTGCCTGATGACAACAGACCACCCCGGCTCGTTGCCTTGGGCCTTGAAAATGAACTCACCGTACTTCTCGCGGCAGCCCCAGCTTTCTTCTATTTGGGATGCGTGGATGACTTCTTTGAATACGATCCCGCCGGAATATTCTGCGCCAAAACCGTCGGATGGGGCATCGGTCAGCATCCCCCTTATTTCCATGAATATAGGCTGGTACGGAGCATTGGTCATGGCTTCATGAATGGCTCTTGCATCGCCATTTGTCTCGTCGAAAACCCATAACTCCTCGGAACTTCCACACAAAGTGAAGGATCGTACCTCGTGGCCGAAGACAAAAGACCCTCTAAATGTATTGAGATTGTCTAGACTTTTTTCAGAGTCGTTGTCTCCCAACACTTGCGAGGTTGTGCTGTTGGGTGAAGGTGTGGGGTGTGATGCTGTGCTTGTATTGCATCCATACAGAGTAAAAGTAGCAAATATCAGCAGGAAAAGAAGTAATATCGGGTGTTTTGGGCGTATAGAAGAGCGGTGCGTGAGTGAGTACATTTTCAACCTCGTGAGTTTGGAAAATGAGAGTACACCATTCGCTATGGATTTGTCAGTAAGGGAAGTTTAATCAGCCCGAAAGTGGCAGCCCTTGGTCTCTTTGTTGCGGAGGGCTGCCAGGGTGATAATATAGGCAGCCTGTGAGCCGTGGAAGAGGTCGATGATAGGCTTGCTGAGTGCGGTTTCCTTGTAGAAATCCTGCAAGTCCTTGGTCAGTTTACGCAGGTCGGTGAAGGCGCGCATGAGTCGGCCATGGGTGCGCGAGACGCCCACGTAGTTCCACATCGTGTTGCGGATGTTGGCCCAATCCTGTGCGACCAGTGCGGGGTCTTCATTTTGTTTGTCGCCACCGGGAATCCAGTCCGGGATGGAATCGTTGAGCTTGCGACTCAGGGGGGCGCTCTTGTTCATGCGCCGTGCGATGTCGTCGCCTGCGGTCTGTCCCCAAAGGAGGCCTTCCAGAAGCGAGGTGCTTGCTAGGCGGTTGGCACCGTGGACGCCAGTGCAACTGCATTCGCCTGCAGCATAGAGACGGTCCAGAGTTGTGCGGCCGCGGTTATCAGCAAGGACACCGCCGCAGAAATAGTGTGCTGCAGGGACGACGGGTACGGGATCGCATTTCATGTCCACGCCGATGTGCTGACAGCGGTCATAGATGGTGGGGAAGCGTTTTGCCACGTCGTGTTTGACCTTGGAGACATCGAGAAAAACGCAATCGTCATCGGATTTGAGCATCTCGTCCATGATGGCACGCGTGACGATGTCGCGCGGTGCAAGGTCGGCGCGGGCGTCGTAGCGGGACATGAACGCGTCCCCCTTGCTGTTAACAAGGACTGCTCCTTCACCTCGAACCGCTTCAGAGACCAGGAAACGCCGTTCACCACGCTTTGACCCACCATAGAGTGCCGTGGGGTGGAATTGGACGTATTCGCTGTTCATGAGGCGCGCACCAGCACGAGAAGCCATGGCAAGGCCAGAGCCGATGGAGCCAGTCGTATTGGTGGTGTGCAGGTAAATTTGTCCCATGCCGCCAGTGGCGAGCAGGGTGAACTTGGCGAGGATCGTCTCAACCTTATTCAAATTTTCATTGAAGACGTAGGCACCGACGCATTGGTTAGACAGACTGTATTTAAAATCCATGTGTTTGGCGTGGTGCTGGGTGGTCAGCAGATCAATGGCCGTGCGTTTGGTCAGCACGCGGATATTTTCCTGCTTTTCAACTTCAGCGCTCAGTACATCCATGATGTTCTTACCGGTGTGGTCGTCACAATAGAGGATGCGCGCCAGCGAGTGGCCGCCTTCTTTGGTCAGGAACCAATCGCCGTGTTCGCGTTGGTTGAAGGGAATTTTGTATTTATCGAGAAAGATTTCCTGCAAAACTTCTGGGCCTTTACGGCACAGAAAACGCACGGCGCGAGTGAAATTGTGATTCCACCCAGCCGTTTGAATATCTTTTTCCAGAATGCGTGGGTCATCGTTCTCGCTACGATAGACGATACCGCCTTGAGCCAGAGCGGTATTGCCATCGGTGATGGTATCACCAGCGGTAATCATGATGACGTTTTGTCCCTGTTCGGCCAGGGTCAGGGCAGCCATAGATCCGGCAATGCCGGAGCCGATAATCAGTGCGTCGCTATGTAGGCGGAAATCATTCATGGATGCTGACCTAACATGGTTGGGGGGCTAGGAGCAAACCTCAAGCATGCGCTCAAGCGAGAGCTTGGCTGGTGCTTTGATGT
>JAFLJT010000158.1 GCA_022712855.1 Pseudodesulfovibrio sp.
CATTTCCGCAATCGATGCCGATCAGCAGGCAGCATCCGCGGCAGCACCACCCAGTTCAGCCACCGAAGCGCTCTCGGTCATGCCCATCCACGAGATGGAAAAACGCCTCATCCTCAAGAGCCTGGAAGAAACCACCGGCAACCGCACCCGGGCCGCCGAACTCCTCGGTATCTCCGTCCGAACCCTGCGTAACAAGCTCAACGAATACAAAAAACAAGGCGTCGAAGTGTAATACTTCCCCTTCTCTCTATTCTCACTATTCTCACTATTCTCACCTCATTCATACGTCTCAACAGTGTACGCCAACAATGCGTCAGGAATGTCCTGTTCCCGGTCTGGACGAAATGAACATGACGAGATAGTGACACCTCATATGCAAAAACTCGACGCCATAATATTCGATTTCGACGGCACGCTGGCCGATGTCCCGCTGGATTTTGACATGATGAAGACCAGCATCGCCGCGCTGGGCGAAGTATTTCTGGAAGAACGCCCCACGCCCGGAGCGACACCCGCACTCGAATGGCTTGAAGAGCTGGTGCAGGAAGCCATGCAGTGGGACGAAGACGAGGCCAAGGAATTTCGTTCGCGCGGCCATCTGGTCATCAGAGCCATGGAGCTGGACGCGGCCAAAGAAGGAACCCTGTTTCCCTTCACACGCCCCACCTTCAAGCTGCTCAATGAAAAAGGTATCGGTGTCGGGATCATCACCCGCAATATTTCGCCTGCCGTCCGCATAGTCTTCCCTGACATCGACGAACTGGCACAGGCATTCATCCCGCGTGAAATCGCCACGGCGGTCAAGCCGAACCCCGCCCATCTTTTTCAGGCTCTAGAAATCATTGGTGCCGACCCGGCCAAATCGCTCATGGTCGGCGACCATCCCATGGATGTCGAGACAGCCAAGGCCGCCGGGACACTTTCTGCCGCCGTAACAAGCGGGAATATGCAGGCCGAGGCGTTTGCCCATCTCTCCCCGGATTTCCTCGCAACGGACGTTGCTTCGCTCATGATTCAGTTAGAGAAAGAAAATGTTCTCTAACGGGGTTGCCCCAACGCGCAAGAACGTCTATTATTGTAAGTCCCTAAATTGTGTAATGGGATAGGACCAATGAACGAATCATGGAAAGACGCCAAAACGCCTGAAGAGGCGAGAAAGGCGATGCTCGAAGATAACGACCTGCTGGCGGACGATTTTGACACCACCCCGATGCCGCAGGAAGAACCGGATGAACCAACTCCAGAAGTGAAGCAGGTTCCCATCCAAGAAGAACTGCGCCGTGCCGACAAGATGTACGGCGAGGCGCTGGGCTACGCCCATAAATTCATTGACGACGTCAGGGACGGCAAGCCCTTCGATTTCAAGGATGCCGCACCGCTCGTCGGCAATTTTATCGATTCAGTGTTCCGCAACGACTCGGCTGCGGCCGCCATCTGCAAGCTGCGCACTTTCGACGAATACACTTACACCCACTGCATTAACGTCGCCATCCTCGCCGTGATTCTCGGCAAGAAGCTCGGCTATTCCCGAGAAAAATTGGAGTTAATCGGCATGGCCGGAGTTTTCCACGATGTAGGAAAATCTGTCATCCCAACAAAGATTCTCAATAAGCCGGGCAAGCTCTCTGATGACGAGATGAACGTCATGCGCACCCATCCCCTGCGTGGATATCAGGCCCTCAAGGACCAAGCCGGCATCCCGATAGAAGTCCTGCGCGGCGCCCTGGAACACCACGAAAAATACGACGGCAGCGGCTATCCTCGTGGTCTGAAAGGTGACGAAATCAGCGACGTGGCCCGCCTCCTCACTGTAGTAGACGTCTACGACGCCCTCACCAGCAGGCGAGTCTACAAAGACCCCATGCCGCCCGGCAAGGTACTGGCCATGATGTACAAGTGGCGAGTCACCGATTTTCACCCAAACATAGTCGAGCAGTTCATCAAGAGCCTCGGCGTCTACCCTGTGGGCAGTTTCGTGCGTCTCTCCACCAGCGAATACGGCGTCGTGGTAGACCTCAGCCCCGAAGATCCGCTCAACCCGTCCGTACGCATCGCCTTCAACAAGGACATGCGCCAAAAACTCGTACGAACAGTCAATCTCTCCAACACAGATGAGATATCCATCAAGGATGTCGTCAATCCCGACGACCATGGCATCGATGTATTTAAGCTGATTCAGTAAGAGGCGCCTCCGGGCCACTATAGCCGCTTCGCGTCTCCCTGCTCTTACGAGCAGGTGCACTTCGTGCAGCGTTGCATTCCCTTCGGTCACGGCCCCCCCCATCCCATCTCTCCCTCCTAAACTTTTTGTATGCGCATTCGCGCGTGCGGTGGGTAGCGGATGGCTGGGCTTCTGCTCCTTACTCTCTTCGTTCATGGTAAAGTCGGAATTGATATTTACGTGATCCTTTCTTCAAAAACACCCACGGTTAGGGCCGAAAGAAGCGGCGTGCACAGTCCCGATAAGAAGGATACAGTACGAACCGCTTCTTTCGGCTCAAACCGTTAACCGGCACGGCAGGAACACAGCCTCTGCGTCCCTGTGCCCTCGCCGAAGGCGCACCAAAAAGTTTAGGAGAGTCCAGAGAACCCTTTTCTCAAAGGGGTCTTTGGTCCCCGAAGGGACCCCGCTGGTAAGCGCCGCCGGAGGCTTCTTCCCCCCCCTACAGCTTGATCAAATTATACTCCCGCGAACCAAGGCCGATCTTCTCGGCATAATCCAATCCCATGTGCTCGGGCACGTTTTGGTGGATGGCGGCGAATTTGGATTGGCCGGGCATGACGCCGAAGGGGAGTTGGCTGGGGTAGAGCGACGGTGCGTCGTCGACGAGATCCATGGAAGCTTGATCTATGGCTACGGGATCGAAGCTGACGAGGATGCCTATATCCGGGCAGATGGGTGCGTCTGTGAAGCCGACGCAATCGCAGTCGGGGACGACGTCCATGACGAAATTGACGTGCAGACAGGGCTTGGCTTTGGTTTTGATGACGCCGAGGGCGTATTCCATCATGCGTTCGAGAAATTCCTGGACACCGATCTTCCAGTTCACTTGGAGGGCTTCGTATCGACAGGCGACAAAACAGCCGCCGCAACCGACACATCTTTCTGGGTTGAGGGCTATTTTCCCGGTGTCTTCGTCAATGTAGAGCGCGTTGGTTTTGCAGACTTTGATGCAGGATTCGCAGCCCTCGCAATTCTCTGCTTTTACCTGTGGCCCGGTGGAGAAATGCTGTTGCATCTTGCCTTTTTTGCTGGCGCATCCCATGCCGATATTTTTAAGCGCTCCGCCGTATCCGGCCAGTTCGTGCCCCTTAAAATGGTTAACTGAGACGAAGAAATCGGCGTCTGCGATGCCTTTGGCAATGTATGCTTCATCGATGTGTTTGCCACATACGGGCACAGCTTCTTCGTCGCCGCCTTTGAGGCCGTCGGCGATGATGACGGGCGCTTCCATGATGAGCGGGTCCCAGCCGTGACGGGCTGCGCACATGTGGTGGGAGACGGCATCACCGCGTTGGCCGACGTAGAGGGTGGAGGCGTCGGTGAGGAATGGTTTGCCGCCTGCTTCGCGGATGAAATCGAGGATGGGCTTGACCCAGAGCGGGCGCAGGAATCCGGTGGTGCCATGCTCGCCGAAATGAATTTTGACAGCGGCAAGATCGCCTTCGGATATCTGGTCACCGGCCTTTGCGGCCTTGAGCAGGCTGCGCAGACGTTTGTGAAACGGGGCCTTCTGAGTGGCACGGAGATTCCAGAAATAGACGTCCGATGACATGGCAAATCCTTGTGTTGGAGTGAAGCAGCCTCGTCATACCACGGAAAATATTGCGTGGGAAATTAGTTTATAGTTTGCCACAATCTATTGACGGTTCTATGCTGTCCACAAATCGCAAGGAGACCCTATGTTGCTGAAAGGAAAAAAAGCACTCATTTTCGGCGTGATTAATGACCGTTCCATTGCCTACGGCATTGCCAAACAGTTCAAAGAACACGGCGCCCGGCTTGCGTTCAGCTATGCCGTGGACCCCATTAAACGGCGGCTTGAACCTATTTCTGAAGAACTGGACGGCGAGTTCATGTTCAAGTGTGATGTGACCAGCGACGAGGAAATTGCGGCCGGCGCGGCCATGGTCAAAGAGGAATGGGGCGACGTGGATATTCTCGTCCACTCCATTGCCTATGCCAATCGCGAAGACCTGAAAGGTCGGTTTATCGACACCAGCCGCAAGGGATATGGCGTGGCGCTTGATGTCTCTTCATATTCTCTCATCGCCCTGTGTCGCGCATACGAACAGATGCTGAATCCCGGGAGTTCGGTACTGACACTCTCGTACTACGGCGCTGGCAAAGTCGTCGCCAATTACAACGCTATGGGGGTTGCCAAGGCCGCCCTTGAGGCGTGTGTGCGTTATCTTTCCGTGGATCTGGGGCAACGTCAGATTCGCATCAATTCCATCAATGCCGGGCCGGTCAAAACCATGGCGGCCAAGGGCATTTCCGGGTTCTCCACCATCCTCAGCAAGATCGAGGAAAAGGCTCCGCTCCATCGGAACATCACCATCGATGACGTGGGCAAATGTGCATTATACTTGGCTTCCGATCTCTCGTCGGGTACGACAGGGGACATTATTTTCGTGGATTCCGGCTACAACATTATGGGAGTATAGTATCTTGTTGAAAAAGCACCATCTGCGTCGTTGCTGCGAGAAACTCAAACTCTAGCGTATTTCCAATACGCGCCGATCTTGAATTTCTCTTGCGCCTAGCACCTGGCACCTGGCACTTTTTGAACAACATAAAGATTTATAAAGAATGAAGAAAAGGCAACTGCAGTGAAAAGGAAAAGACAACTCTCGATTCTTATTGTTCAACAAGAAGAATACGAACGCGATCGTATGATCTCGTTGCTTGAGAAAGCCAACATTGATATTTGGAGTGCCTGTGACGGGCACGAAGCTCTGGAGATGATCCAGGACCATGAGCCGAATATCCTGATCACTGACATCACGCTACCTAAGATCGATGGTCTTGAACTCATCAAACAGGGGCGCGAATACTGCCCGAACATGAAGGTCATCATTGCCTTTGGTCCATACAATCCCAAGGCGCTGGTCCAAGCGGTAGAGCTTAGCGTGGATGCTTTTATCAAGCTTCCGGTAGACGGCAGCAGGCTGCGTAATTCGGTCATGCAGTGCGCTCGCGACCTTGCCCTGGCCCGTCGTATGGCCGAGGCAGATTATTCCCTCAAACAGCTCCTCGATTTTTTCCCGAGCCCCGCCCTCCTCGTGGATGGGATGAACGTCACCTACCACAACCGGCCCCTCGCAAACTTTCTCGGCCACGCCAACCATGAGGGCATGGGCAAGGTGGACGTGGGACTGGAAGATTTTATCATCAAAGTTGGCGAAGAGGCATATAGCGGCCATCCCAGTGCGTGGATCAAGACCATTGTCACGGACCAGCTCGACCGCGACCATGTTGTGCAGATCGAAAACCCGCGTCATCCGGATTCCCGGCCCAATACGTTCAACGTCACCTTCAACCAGTTCCCCGGTTCTGATCTGCGACTCTTCTCTTTTCAGGATATATCCGGCCTCGAAGATGAACGCGCCCACCTTGAAGATGAAGCGTCCACCGATCCGCTCACCAAGGCGCTCAACCGTCGCAGTTTCATGCGCCAACTCAGTCAAGTTACACTTGCTGGCGGCACGTTTTCACTCATCATGTTCGACATCGACCATTTTAAGTCCGTCAACGACACCTATGGCCATGATGTCGGCGATGCTGTTTTGCGCGAAATATCCGCCCTTGTCCGAGACAATATCCGCGAAAACGATACCTTTGCCCGCTGGGGGGGCGAAGAATTTATGGTCCTGTCAGCCAAGTCGACCATGAAACGCACCAAGCGTGTGGCCGAACGGCTGCGCACGGCCATTGCCGAATTTTCCTTTACTGGTGTCCCACGCCAAATCACGTCCAGCTTCGGTGTCGCCATTCATGTGGAAGGTGAAACAAGTGAAGAGATGGTCAAACGTGTCGACGAAGGGCTGTACGAAGCCAAAGACACAGGCCGCAACAAAGTTGTGATCAGATAACCACCCTCTCAGAGCATCAAAAAAAACGGGCCTGTTGCGTATCGCAACAGGCCCGTTCTATTTTTCTACCAATGGGGATTACTGAATGGCAGCCTGAACGCCCACCTTGGGCTTGGAGATAACGACCATGTTTCGGCCGTTGTGCTTGGCTTCGTAGAGCGCCTTGTCTGCCTTGATAAGGAGTTCATCGTCCTTGGTCAGGGCACCGGCTTCTACAGAGGCCACGCCGATGGAGGCGGTGACAGCAAAGTCATGTCCATCAAAGTGGAATTCGCAGGCTTGGATCTTCTCACGCACGCGTTCGGCGAGATTCCAGGCATCCCGCTCAGTAGTATGCGGCAGGAGGACGACAAATTCTTCACCACCGTAGCGAGCGGCAAGGTCAGTTCCACGGAAGGTCTCAGTTAGAATCTCACCGACCTTCTGGAGGACCATATCGCCAGCCTTGTGGCCGTAGGTGTCATTGACCAACTTGAAGTGATCAAGATCGACCATAAGCAGAGAAAGATCGTGGTTGTAACGGCGGCGACGCTTGATTTCGTAGACCAACCGTTCATCAAAGGAATGGCGGTTGTAGATACGCGTGAGGGCATCACGGTCGGCGCGAAGCTTAACTTCCTTGTACACCAGAGCGTTACGCAGAGCGAGGCCGAGGTGGGTGACTGCGGACCGGAACGTTTCCACCTGGTCCTTGCCAAGGCGATAGTTACGCTCGCAGAGCAGAGTCAGGCAACCAAAGGTGTCCTTACCAGCGGAGAGCGGCATGGTCACCACTCGACCATCTTCGGGCTTCATGGAAAATTCGGGACGGTGCGCCGGGTCGGCGTGGACAATCTGAAATCCGTTGACCGGGCCGGAACCGAGATCGGCGGCGCTTGCCATAAGATGCTCGATCCACATGCTTTCGGTCTCGGGCGGCATATTGCCATTGAGGAAAATTTCGACATCAGCCACTTCTGATTCAGGCTGAGGGGTCCAGAAAGCAGCGTGCAGCATCTTGATAGGCAGAACCAGACCAAGCGTCTCCTTGGCGTTCATCAGGATGGTGGAGGCTTCCAGACTTTCGGTGGCAGAGGCGAGAATCTTATTGAGGAACATGAGCTGGTCAGTCTTGCGAGAGAGCAGTTCGCGCTCAAGCATGATTTCCTCGGTCATGCGATAAATATCGGAATACATGCTCGTGACTTCCTTGGCACGGAACACGGCATCCTGCACCTTGGGCCTTGTGAGCGGCGTACGCACAACAGTCAGGAATCCTTCTGAGAGGACCTGATCCATTTCAAGATCCTGTTCGCCCTGATCCTGAATGAGGATACGCTGGGTAGAATCCTGATTGCGATATTCTTCCTTACGATATTCGGGCATCTCATCCCACACTGACAAAGGAATCCAGGCTGCGGACGGCTGTTCGCCCTGACCGAGTTCCTTAGTCCAGGGGAATGACCCGGCGGGGAAATTGCGAACATAAAATCCAGGTCCAATACCCATCTCGACCTGCTTCTTGAGCTGGTCGCTGAGTCCAAGTCCCCACATCAGTTCTGGCCGCTTGCCCCGTTGTATCTGCTTCTTCATCATATGTCTCCGGCTCTCCTTAAGAGTCAAAACGATGACGCTTCCCTGCGTCTACACGGAGAGGAGAGCAAGATAAGGGCCAACCTGTTCGCCATGGGCTAACAATTCGGGAAAAACTCCCGATTTTATACTTATCTAGCTAAAGTTATGCTGTTTTTTTGTAGGGCATCCACAAAGCGCCGTATATATTGAAATGGAACAATGTGCCGCCCCTTTTCTGTCAAACCCATTGACAAGACGAGGCAATACGGTGTTGACCTAAGTATGTCTAAATCAAAGCGCATATGGGGAACCCTTGATCCCTTTTTCGAGCCCGGTCCGATTTTGGGCCGAAAAGTGGCCAATACCAAATTTTTGGGCGCCCTTCTTCACGAGGATGCGTTTGACGAATATCGGTTCTTTCTGGCCGATAAAAAGTTAAGTAATTCCGTCAAGAAACACCTGAAACTCATCGCTCCTGATGTGTTCGGCGCGGGGCGTATTCAGCTCCTCGACAGGCGCGAATTGCCCCGCATGTTGGCCGAAGAGCAGTTCCATTGTTTCCATCTTTCGGACTGCATTACGAGCCAGCCATACATGGCCCGTTTGCGTAATAAGTTCAGCCGCGAAATCTTTCCCATCACCGGGACCATCCATTCCCTGAGTTATTCTGATTTCGGCACTTCTTTCCTCCGCCATCTCTGGCCCGGCAACACTGCGCGCGACAGCATCGTCTGCACCTCCCGACCGGGCATGCAGGCCGTGGACAATTTCTTTGGCTGGCTGCGTCGGTCGTACTCTCTGGACGAAGCACAATTCCCCGCACCCGGACTCAATCGTATCCCTCTGGCCGTGGACACGGATGAACTCGTTCCGGCCGAAGACGCACAGCTCGACGGCCCAGTCCGATTGCTGGTATTTGGCAGAATTTCCCACCACTCAAAGATGGACTTGCTCCCATTGGTTCGAGCACTGCACAGGCTGGTATCTGACGGCATGGACACGTGCTGCATAGAACTGATCCTGGCTGGCTGGGCCGAAGACAAGGATGATTTCCTCCCTACTTTCAAGGACTATGTAGCCAATGTGGGCATCCCGCTGACCATCAAACTGCGTCCCACGGAAGCAGAAAAAATCGAGCTGTTCCAGTCGGCAGACATTTTCATTTCCATCGCGGACAACCCGCAGGAAACATTCGGTATTACCCTCGTTGAAGCGGGCGCATTCGGCCTGCCGACTATCGCCTCGGAATACGACGGCTACCGGGATATTATCGAGCACGGCGAGACAGGTCTACTGGTGCCGACCATCGGCCCCGACACCACTGAAGACATCGACCAGCTCGCTCCAGTGACATTCGACAACCAATACCACCTGCTGCTGGCCCAACGCACCGCCGTGGAAATCCCGGCACTGGCACTGGCACTCAAGACGCTCATCGACTCGCCAGAAATGCGTCACAGAATGGGTGAAGCGGCCAGACGTCGCGTTCTCGCGAACTACAATTGGCAGACGGTCATCAAACAATACATTTCCTTATGGGACGATCTCTGGAAACAGCCAGTAGCCCCGGAACCGTTGCGAAACCTGAACCATCCACAGGCCATCCCCTACGGCGAAATTTTCGGCCACTACACCAGTGAAAATCTCGCCCCGGACACCATGGTCAGGGCGGGCCGCACAGGTGAAGCCTTCTATAGAAACAAGGATTACCCCACCTTATACTCCGGTATGACCCTGTCTATTGACCCGGAATTAGCTAAGAAACTCGTCTTCCTGGCTCGTAAACCCATTGACAGCGACACCCTGATACGCAAAATTGTAGAAGTGGCACCACAGGTTGATATTACTTCTGCAAAAAATCATATAATGTGGTCGCTCAAACACGATATTTTAGAACGAGTAAAATAACCACAACCAGACCTTTCCCCAGCCCTTGGAGGCATCTTATGAAAGTTCTCAGAGCGGCACGGATGGAGCGCTGTATTGGCTGCCATTCGTGTTCGTTGGCCTGCTCAAGGCAGGTCCACAAATTTCTGTCATGGAACAAGGCGGGCATCCGCATTTCTTCATCGGGCGGCCTGTCCACCGGTTTTGAGGCCAGAGTCTGTCTGGCGTGCGACCCTGCACCCTGTGCCATTGCCTGCCCGACAGGCTCCTTGAGCCAGCGGCGCGAGGGCGGCGTCATCCAGAAGAAAAAACTGTGCATCCGCTGTGGTAAATGCGCTGAGGCATGCCCGGTTGACGCCATCTTCCTGGACCATATGGTCAACCCGTATGTGTGCATTCACTGCGGTCAGTGCGTACCATTCTGTCCGCATGATTGTTTGGAAATGGCTGAGATTACCAAGAAAGTAGCAGACGAAGGAGGGAGCGATGATTAGGGACTTCTTCCGCGTCATGATGGTCAACCTGACCACTGGCAAGACCACTATTATTGAGCGTCCCGGGCGCAGTGAATACCTCGGCGGCACCGGCCTCGCAGCCAGGCTTTTCGAAGAATTCGGCCTCATGGACGAGGACTGGGATCACCCGGAACAGCCTGTTATTTTCGCCATCGGCCCGCTCACTGGTTATTACCCGCTCATGAGCAAAACCTGCTGCGCATTCCGTTCGCCGTACCATAATGAGTACACCGAAAGTTATGCTGGCGGTAAATCTGCGCTGTCGCTTCGGTTCGCCGATCTCGACGCATTAATGATCGTCGGTAAGGCCAAACGCCTGACCGCCTTGTGCGTTGGTTCACGCGTTGTGGAAACACGCGACGTGGAATACATGCGCGGCTTTGATGCCATCCATACAGGACGTGTCCTTCGCAAGATGTTCCCCGGCTCCGGCCGCCGATCAATCATGCGCATTGGGCCCGCAGGTGAAAATCTGTCCGCATACGCATGTATCAACGTCGATACGTACCGCCACTTCGGACGTATGGGCGGCGGTACGGCCATGGGCGTCAAGAACCTCAAGGCGATCTGCGTCCTTGGTGACCGAGGCTTTGAGCTGCCCCAAAACAAGGAATATCCCAAGCTCTACAAGCATATTTATGAGCAGCTCACCACCACCGAGATGATGTCCAAATATCATGGCCTCGGCACGGCGGTGAATATCAACCCGCTCAATGAGCTGAAAAGTCTGCCGTGGAAAAACCTACAGCAGACCAGCAGTCCGGAAGCCGAAAAAATCTCAGGTGAAAAGTTCGCTGACGATACGCTGCTGAGAAACGCGGCGTGCGCAGGCTGTCCTGTGGGCTGTATCCACGTCGGCTTCGTCCGTGAGCAGTTTCAGGCGAATAATCAGTACCTCTACCGTCAGGTAGGATACGATTACGAACCCATCTTCTCCTGCGGCGGCATGCTGGAGGTTACAAACACCGGCGATGTCCTCCGCATTCTCGATGTCATTGAGAAAGAAGGCCTGGACAACATGTCGTCTGGCGTGGCCATGGCCTGGGCTACCGAGGCGCTGGAGAAGGGCGTCATCAGCGAGAAGGAAACTGTGGTCAAACTCGCCTGGGGCGACGCAGACACCTATATGAAGGCTGTGGAGCTCATCAGCCGTCCGCCCAATGATTTCTATAAACTACTGGCTAGCGGCACGCTCAAATGCGCTGAGGTGTACGGAGGCGAAGACTTTGCCTGCGTACTGGGTCAGGAGATGGCCGGATACGCCACGGGCGAGGTCTTTGCAGTGTCTGAGGCGCTTGGCTTCCGCCACGCACACCTCGACTCTGGCGGTTATTCGTATGACCAGAGCCATGAAGAGCAAGATGTTGAAGGGGCGCTGGACTTCCTCGTTAACGACGGAAGGGATCGCATCGTCATCAACTCCATGGTCGGCTGCCTGTTCTCCCGAGGCGTCTACAAAGACGATTTGCTGGCCGAAGCCATGGAAGCTGTCGGTTACGGCGGCCTCAACGGGAAAATGGCTGAAATCGGCGAACGCGTCCAAAAACTCAAATGGCGCCTTCGCATCGGCATGGGCTACGCCCCGGCAGCAGTGAAGATTCCCAAGCGCTACAAGGAAATAACCACCTGGAAAGGCAAACTCGACACCGATTATCTGGAGGCATTACGTACCGGATACGCCGCCCGAATCATGGAACTCGGCGCGCCTCTCAAGGAAGAAGAATAAAAAAAACGCCCATAAACAAAGAAAGTGGTTGCCAACCACCGAGCATTTCGGTAATTCCTACCTCTCGACGCGTGCTCGGGTAGCTCAGTCGGTAGAGCAGGGGACTGAAAATCCCCGTGTCGGCGGTTCAATTCCGTCCCCGAGCACCACTGAAATCAAGGGTTTACATCATAACTGATGTAAACCCTTTTTCTTTTGCCTGTTTTGTCCCCACTTCTTAGGAAGCCTTCACTAGTATAAATAGATCCTTCTTATCAGCTCACC
>JAFLJT010000037.1 GCA_022712855.1 Pseudodesulfovibrio sp.
AATGCCCGCAAATATCTTAGTTTTGGACGACGAAAAAAACTATCTACTCGTTCTGGAGTCGATCCTTGAGGACGAGGGGTATGGCGTCACCACCCTGGCTGATCCTGAAATGGGCTTGGCCTACCTGGAAGATTCAGAAGTGGACATCGTCCTCACCGACATGAAAATGCCGGGGCTGACAGGCCAGGACGTGCTGGAGCATTGTAAGAAAAATTACCCGCATATCCCAGTACTTATCATGACCGCCTTCGGCTCCATCGAGGCCGCTGTCGAAGCCATGCGCATCGGCGCGTTCGACTACATTACCAAACCCTTTGCCAACGAAGAACTACTCCTTTCAATCTCCAAGGCAGATAAATTCTCCGCCACCCAGCAGGAAAATATTCGCCTGAAACGCGAGATACGCGACCGCTATTCCAAGGGGGCCATCATCGCACGCGGCAAGGGAATGAAGCAGGTCATGGACATGGTCGACCGAGCCGCACCGTCTAAATCCACGGTCCTGATTCTCGGTGAATCCGGCACGGGTAAGGAACTTATCGCCCGTTCAATCCACACTTCTTCGCCCCGCCGTGACGAACCGTTCATCACGGTCAACTGCATGGCGCTCAACCCCGGCGTGCTGGAAAGTGAACTTTTCGGCCACGAAAAAGGGTCATTCACTGGCGCAACATCTCTGCGCAAGGGCCGCTTTGAACAGGCCAACAAGGGAACGCTGTTCCTCGATGAGATCGGCGAACTCAGCCCGGAGTTGCAGGTCAAACTGCTGCGCGTGTTGCAAGAGCACCAAATTGAACGCGTGGGCGGCTCCGAGACCTTTGATGTGGATATCCGCATCGTGGCCGCCACCAACAAAAATTTACAGGAAGCCGTGAGTAAAGGTGAGTTCAGGGAAGACCTGTTCTACCGCCTCAACGTGGTTTCCATCTTCATGCCGCCTTTGCGCGAACGGCGCGAGGACATCCCGTTGCTGGCCGCCCATTTTCTGGAGAAGTACACCAAGGAAAATCAGGTGGAAATTTCTGGATTTACTGGGGCTGCCATGGACTACATGTCCGCCTACGAATGGCCGGGCAACGTACGTCAGCTCGAAAACGTCGTGGAGCGTTGCACCGTTCTCTCCCGCTCCGATATTATCGATGCCGACGACCTGCCGCCGGAGATCAAGGACGAAGATGCGCAGTTCAAATCAGCCGTGGACCTGCTCCCAACCAAGCTCAACTTGGCCGAAACTATGGACAAAATTGAGGGCGCACTCGTCAAACGAGCGCTGGTTAAGACGGAATTCGTTCAGGTCAAAGCGGCTGAAATGCTCGGCCTGTCCAAATCGAATTTGCAGTACAAACTCAAAAAATACGAACTGGCGGGTAAGGCAAAATAGATGTTTCTCCTCGACGATCCTTACGTTTCCGATTTTCTGATACAGACCGTAGAAGCCCTGAATTTGCCCGTACTGGATACGCCCAATGCCCGTCGTTTGACGGCAGGGGCGAATATCCCGTTTGTGGATCAGATCGAATTCACCAGCCGTTTGGCTCTGGGGCAGCGTGTTCTCGCCAACTCCGAAAACGGCCTTGAACATCTCGCTCAATGCGGGTGTCATGACGATTTGACCCGACAGATTGAGGTTTGCAAGGACAAGATCGCATTTCGCACAACCATCGCTGATCTCCACCCTGAGTACCAGTTCATGCGGGCGACGCCTGAGGAATTGGACTCGTTCGATATCTCGGGAATGGCGTGTCCATTTATCATCAAACCGGCACGCGGCTTTTTCAGTCTGGGTGTGCATGTGGTGAACAGCCACGAAGAATGGCCGGACGTAGTGAAAGCCATCAATGCGGAGCAGGCGGCCATGAATGCCGACTATCCCGCAGGTGTTGTGGACCCCGGCGTGCTCATCATTGAAGACGGCATTCCCGGCGAAGAATATGCCATTGATCTTTACTATAATGGTGATGGTGAGCCGGTTATTACCAACATCATGCACCACCATTTTATGTCCGAGGACGATGTTTCCGACCGCCTCTACTACACCTCGGCAGCGATCATCACTGACTGGCTCGAACCATTCACGGCCTATGCCGAACAGATGGGCCGTGCTTGTGAATTCAGAAATTTCCCCATGCATCTGGAAGTGCGGGTGACGGATGATGGAACCATTGTCCCCATCGAAGCCAATCCCCTTCGTTTTGCGGGCTGGTGCGTGGCTGATATCACCAACCACGCCTGGGGTTTTAATCCCTATGAATATTATTTCACCGACACTCGCCCGGATTGGCCCACCATTCTCCAAGGAAAAGACGATGCTGCATGCGCCATGGTCATTGGCGACGTGCCGCCAGAAATCGACCGTGCAACCATCGTAAAAATCGATTATGATGGGTTTTGCGGCCTGTTCGATACGGTGCTGGAGTTGCGCAAAATCAACTACACCACGTATCCGGTTTTCGCCTTTGTTTTCGCGCGCACGAACTTAAGTGGCATCGAAACCCTCAAGACCACCCTCGCCATGGATTTTAGCCAGTTTATTAGCACCAAAGACGCATAACCCTCTGCGAATTTGTCCATCGAGACGGGGGAGTGATTGAAAGGCTCTACGAACTGAAAAAAGAATTCCTGAACGCAAGTTCCTCGCTGACCATCAAGAAACTTTTCGGCTAGTCTTGCCTATATTCCTCTGGCACGTCGATCTCACCATTGGTTCTTTCAAACCACTTCATGAATGCATCAACGCACGTGGGGCACAACTGCTTGCCGCGCTCATCCTTGATGATCTCCACGGCCACACGTCTCGGCATGGAATCGCGGTAGGGACGTTCTGAGGTTATGGCCTCAAAGACATCTGCCACGGCGACAATCCGCGCCTTGAACGGAATATCTTCCCCGGCCAGACCGTCAGGATAGCCATTGCCGTCCCACCGTTCGTGGTGTGAATGGGTCACTTCCAGAATATCGTGCAGGCTCTTAATCGGACGCAGGATGTTGCCGACCACGTTGGAGTGAGCCTTGACGTGTTCAAATTCGGCGTCATCAAGCCGATCCTTCTTGAGCAGGACATCGTCACGCACGCCGATTTTGCCCAGATCGTGCAATCTGCCGATGAGCAGGAGGCGATCAAGTTCGCTCGGCTTGAACCCAAGCTCCTCGCCGATACCTATCGCAATCTGCGCAACCCGCTCGGAATGTCCACGTGTCAGGCTGTCACGGGCCTCAAGGGCCTGAACCAGACTGGCAATGGCGGCCAGAGTCAGCCGGGATTCCATTTCCAGCCGTTCTTTTTCTTCAAGCACCAGTCGGAAGTTAGCCGAGAAAATTTCTTCGATGACAATGGAAAGTTGGGTCACCGTGAAGGGCTTGACCAGGAAGGTGGATGCGCCCTGGCGCATGAGACGGCGCATGAGTGGCTTGTCGTTCAAGGTGGACATGACAACGATCGGTATGGATGCAAACTCTTCGGACTTCTTGACCGCCCGACAGAGTTCGCCGCCGTCCATTTCCGGCATCATGAGGTCGGTAATGATCAGGTTGGGCTTGAACTCCGGCAGCACTTCCATGGCTTCCAGTCCGTTGCTGGCCGTCTTGACAACAAAGCCTTCTTTCATCAGTCCGGCCTTCAGGAACAGACGAATGCTGGACGAATCGTCCACCACCAAAACACGGCTGCCGGTAAGAAAATTCTTCGCGTTCAGGATATCCTTGATGCGCTCAATCTTTTCGTCAATGTTGCTGCCCTTGGCGAGATAGGCATCCGCGCCAACACGGAATCCCTTTTCCACATGTTCATCGGATTCAAGGGTAGAGAGAATAATGATGGGAATCTGCGATGTTTTGAACTCGCCTTTCAGCTTGGCACACAGTTCAAAACCATCCATCTTGGGCATCTCAACATCAGTAATGATCAGATCAAAGTTCCTTTCGAGCGCCTTCGCCAACCCATCTTCGCCGTCCACGGCAAGGGTGACAGAAAACCCAGCTTCGGTCAGACTGGATTGCAGGGCAAACCGGATCGCGTTGGAGTCATCAACGACGAGAATACGGGCCGGAGCCTCTTCAACTGCATTGGAATTATCGTGCGTAACCATCTATGTCATGTCCTCTTGATTGCGTTATGCTACCAAGTTTTGTTTATCACAATTATATTGATTCACTGTGCGCACCATACTACCATCCGCCCTCGTGGACAATCCCGTTTCTTCATACGTCGCCGCATTGCTCGAATCCGAGCGTATGGCCCATCAGGTCGCTCACCACAGAATCATGGAGGGCGCGGGTTCTCGTCATGGCGAACCGCGTCGGCCATGGAGCGCCCCTATCAAGAATGCGCTCGCTCTGGCGGGTATTGACGAACTGTATACACATCAGGCCGAGGCTGCCGACTATGTTAGGGCAGGCCGCCATATAGTTGTAGCAACTCCAACGGCCAGTGGCAAAACTCTTTGTTACAACCTTCCTGTCATGGAACATTGTCTGGCTGACCCCGAAGCCAAGGCGCTGTATCTCTTCCCGCTCAAGGCATTGGCTCAAGACCAACTCAAGGGGTTTAATGAACTGGCCGCGCTCCTGCCAGAGGAACGCCGTCCTACTGCCGCTATCTATGACGGCGATACTACACCACATTTCAGGAAAAAGATTCGGAATAATCCACCCAATGTCATCTTGAGCAACCCGGAGATGGTGCATCTTTCCATGTTGCCACATCACGCGTCCTGGGCTGAGTTCCTGTCCGGCCTGACTCACATCGTGGTGGATGAGGTGCACACCTATCGCGGCGTCATGGGCTCGCACATGGCCATGGTTTTCCGGCGCTTGCTCCGATTGTGCGAATATTATGGAGCCAAGCCCACCTTCATTTTCTGCTCGGCGACCATCGGCAATCCAGTGGAACTGTGCCACATGCTCACCAACCTTGAAGTGCATCCCATCCTCGAATCCGGGGCGGCTCGCGGTGGCCGACACATGATATTTCTCAATCCCGACGGATCGCCCGCGCAGGCGGCTATCCAGCTTTTGCAGGCCGCACTACACCGGAACCTGCGCACCATCGTTTATTGCCAATCGCGTAAGCTGGTCGAACTCATCGCCATGTGGGCAGCCGAAAAAAGCGGCAAATACAAAGGGAAAATTTCCGCATACCGCGCCGGGTTCCTGCCTGAAGAGCGGCGTGAGGTAGAAGCACAAATGTCGTCCGGCGAACTGCTGGCCGTCATCTCCACTTCCGCTCTGGAGCTGGGTATCGACATTGGCGGTCTGGATGTCTGCATCATGGTCGGTTACCCCGGCTCGGTCATGGCAACCCACCAGCGCGGCGGGCGTGTGGGCCGTAATCAGCAAGATTCCATCGTGGCGCTTATCGCCCAGGAAGACGCGCTCGACCAATATTTCATGCGTAACCCGGACGATTTTTTCTCCCGCCCGCCCGAATCGGCCATGCTCAATCCTTACAATCCGGTGGTCATGGACCGCCATCTCATCTGCGCGGCTGCCGAACTGACCATACGCCGGGGCGAAACCTTTCTGCGCGAAGAACCAGTCATGCGGCGGGTGGAAGAGTTGGTCGCCTACGGGCATCTCTATGAAGTAATGGACGAGCTGCCCGGGCATCCCACGGAAATAATCTCCCACCGCAAGCGGCCTCATCGTGACGTGGACCTGCGCGGCGCGGGCCAGTCCATGCACATCGAAGACAATACCACCGGGCAAAAAAAGGCCCCGGTCATCGGCACCATCGACGAACATCGCGCCTTCCGCGAGGCACATCCCGGTGCGGTTTATCTGCATCGCGGCGTCACCTACGTTGTTACGGACCTCGATCTCGGTGCCAAGATCGTGCACACGCAAAAGAACCGCGTGGGTTATTACACGAAACCTCGCGGCAACAAGAACACTGACATTCTTGAAGTGCTCGGCCAGAAGACCTGCTACGGCACCCGCGTCTATTTCGGTCGGGTCAAAGTCACCGAACAAATCACTGGCTATGAAAAACGCAGCACGCGCGGTGGTAAGCTCCTCGGCATCGTCCCTCTTGATCTCCCGCCGCTGGTCTTTGAAACCGAATCCATCTGGTTCGAGGTCGGCCATGATGTGCGGCGCAAGTGCGAAGACGAATTTATGCATTTCATGGGCGGTATCCACGCCTTCGAACACGCGGCTATCGGCATGCTCCCCTTGTTGGTCATGACCGATCGCAACGATCTCGGCGGCATCTCAACGCCCCTGCATCCGCAGGTGGAAGGCCCGGCGGTCTTCATCTACGACGGTATGCCCGGCGGCGCAGGGCTTACCCGACAGGCGTATGAAAAAGCGGACGAACTTATCAGGACTACCCTCGCCACCATCAAACAATGCGGTTGTGAATTCGGCTGTCCGTCCTGTGTCCATTCGCCCAAGTGCGGGTCCGGCAATCGGCCCATTGACAAACGCGCCGCCCAATTTGTATTGGAAACAATCCTCACCGGAGATCCGAAATCCATTGAACCAAAGGATATCGATGTGAATTTACCCGGCATAGATCTGAAGAAACCAGCGCCCAAGCGCTACGGCGTCCTCGACATCGAAACCCGCTATTCCGCCGAAGACGTCGGCGGCTGGAACCGCGCCGACCGCATGGGCGTGTCCATAGCCTGTGTCTACGATTCCGAAGATGACTCCATGTACGACTACGAACAGGATCAGATGGATGAACTCATCGCCCATCTGCAAAAGTTCGATCTCGTCATCGGTTTCAACCACGTCAAATTCGACTACGCAGTCCTCGGCGGCCTGCATCCCTTCAACTTTCGCGGCCTGTCCAATCTCGACCTGCTTGTCGAAGTCCACGAGCGCCTCGGCTACCGTGTCAAACTCGACAACATCGCTCAGGCCACCCTCGACGTCGGCAAATCTGCCGATGGTCTGCAAGCGCTCAAGTGGTGGAAGGAAGATCGGCTCGATCTCATCACAGAATATTGTCAACAGGATGTTGCGGTTACCCGCGATGTGTATTTATATGGCCGGGAACACGGACACGTGTTCTTCACGAACAAGGCGGGGCAGAAAATCAAGCTCCCCATAGATTGGTAACAACAAGCTCAAAGGAAATAGCTCCATGATTTACAGATCGTTTCTCGCCGTCTTCTTCCCGCTGCTCATCGTCATTCTTTCCGTGGTCTTCGCCATGCCCGAAATCGGTGGCAAGGCCAAAGCCGCTGCCCGCGCTGGCGATGCAGACGCTCAATACGAACTCGCCCGCATGTATTTCGATGGCATCGACGTCCCACAAGATGCTGCCAAAGGTATCAAATGGACCGCCGAAGCCGCTGAAAACGGTAACCCCTACGCTCAGTTAACGCTGGGAATCATGCATATAGCCGGTGAAAATGTTGAACAAAACAACGAAAAAGCACTGGAACTAATCACCGCTGCTGCCGAACAAGATCTGGCTCCAGCCCAAGGCGTTCTGGCCACCCTCTACGGCAAAGGACTCGGTGTAGAACCGAATCAAGAACAATTCCTCATGTGGACCAAACGTGGTGCAGCAAACGGCGGCCCTGTCAGCCAATACAACCTCGCCATTCTCCATCTCACTGGCAACATGGTTGACAAAAATATCGATGAAGCCCGCTTCCTGCTCACCAAATCCGCCGACATCGGCTATCCCGATGCACAGGTCACCCTAGGCGAAATACTCATGAACGGCATGGGCGACATGCCCGATCTCATCGGCGCCTGCAAGTGGTTCGCCATCGCCGGAAGCCAAGGACACCCCAAAGCCAACCAGCTCCTCGGTATAGTCATCCAACAAATGACCCAAGAACAAATGGGAGACGCCGCCGACCAAGCCAACCAATGGCTCAACGAACGCGGTTTGAAATAAGCTTTTATTGACTGATTGCCTCCGGCGGCCCTACCGGGAGTCCCCTTCCGGGGGACCAAGACTCCGTCCTGGATCTGCCAAAGGGCGAGCCCCTTTGGAATCCCATCTCGCCTCCGGCGAAGGGTGCCCATAATGCGAAAAGGTTGATGTGAAGAACATCAACCTTTTCGCATTATGGGCGGGTAGGTTTTAAGAAAAGATAAAAAAACAACCGCGCTCGCAACGTCATTACCTTTCAACACTCTCCCAAGTTCGTACGCCGAAGGCGGCTTCCACCACTCTCATTCTTTCCTTTTTCCTCTTCCTCTCCCCCTACACCACAAAAACAACCACCACCTTGCGGACCTCTCTCCCATGCTGTACCTTCAATAAATTCCAACCCATAACCAATACAATCATCACGCTATGCTCAAAGTACTGCTCAAGCTTCTCAAATCCCATGTCCTCATGACCGCCATCATCTATGGCGCAGCCATCACCCTGCTCATTGGAGCCGTCTGGTTTGCCTACCAATACGTGGACCCGCTTCCACCGACCAAAGTGACCATCGCCGCAGGCAGTAAAAATGGCGCATATTACCAGTACGCCTCTCAGTATGCCGAACTGTTTGCCGAACAAGGCATGGAGTTGGAAATCGTTGAAACCAATGGCTCCATGGACAACCTCGCACGTATGGCAAATCCAGATTCCGGCGTCGATGCAGCCTTCATGCAGGGCGGTATTACTACCCCGGACCAAAATCCGACACTGCTCAGTCTTGGTAGCCTGTATTACGAACCAATCTGGGTTTTCTATAATAATAGAGCCAAAATCGGGAACCTGACCGATCTCAAATCGCTGAGAGTTGCCATCGGCCCTCGGGGAAGCGGAACCAATTATGTCGTCAGGAACCTTCTTAAAGAAAATGGCATTACTCTGGAAAACACAACAGTTATCGAATCAGACTACAACGAGACCGTTCCCCTGCTGAGAAAAGGCAAAATCGATGTGCTTGTTCTCATTGCCGGAGTGGAATCAAAAATTGTGGAAGCATTAAGCGAGCCCGGAAGCAATCTCCGTCTCTTCTCGTTTTCCAGGGCCGAAGCCTATGCCAGGTCACACCACTTCCTTGAGCGTCTTGAACTGCCCCAAGGGGCCATCAACCTTGCCAAAGACCTGCCTGTTCGGAACATTGATCTGCTCGCGCCCACGGCAAATCTCGTCATCAAAGAGGATATGCACCCAGCAGTCCGCTATCTTTTCCTGCTGGCTGCCTCCAAAATTCATCGCCAAGGCGACGTGTTCGCCCACCCCGGGTTCTTCCCCAATGATGAGGCGCTCCTCTTTCCCCTGAGCAAAGAGGCCAAAAGCTTCCATAAAAATGGCCCGCCATTGCTTATGCGCTATCTGCCTTACCAGTTGGCCATCACGCTGGAACGGCTCAAAATCCTGCTCATCCCGCTGCTGACGCTGCTCTACCCACTTTTCAAGGTCACGCCGCCCGCCTATCGCTGGCAGATCAGGCGCCGCATCTTCAAGTGGTACAAGCACCTCAAGGCGCTGGACATGGAAGCCTACGAAATAACGAGCCGAGCCGAAGCAGATGAGATGCTCAAAAAACTGGAGATACTCGATAGACAGGTGTTGGAGACGTCCGTTCCACTCTCCTACACCGATTACATCTATTCGCTCAGGATTCACGTCCGCATGATTCAGGATCGCCTGGAAAAAGTGTGTTGTGATGATGACAAAAAGGCAGGCGGTACAATCAAGTCCTAGCCGCAGACGACCACGTAATAAGAAAGCCGCCGAACATCATTAGATGTTCGGCGGCTTGTTTTTTTGGAATGGATGGAAATGCTACTGCCGAGGCGGCCCACCTCTTCCACCACCTTCAGGCACACAGACAGTCCCATCAGGCACATCGCGGCAGAGACCTTTAAGCGTGCCGTGCGGCGTTTGAACGGAGCAGGAATCGCCTTGAGATGCACCCTTGCATGCATCAAAGGCTGCTTGCGGCGGACCTTGGCGTCTACTCTGACCTTGCTGTCCACCCCGCTTTCCTTGTCCCTGTTTCATGCCGCCACTGCCGCCTTCATTCGGATTACCGCCCTTGAAAGTGGGAATGCGCTTATAGGTCGGCTCATAGTAAGCCACACCGCCGCCGCGTACGCAACGGACGTAATTCTTCACACGTTGCTCATCTCCCTGCGGACCATGTCCTCCTGAAGCGGGGGTGCCAGACTTGGGGTCGCTGCGTTGAGCACCCGCGCCGTGAACGTCCATGTGTCGCTTGGACTGACCGCTGTTCGGAGGCGCGAAATAGCCCATAGCCCGGCCAAAAGCCAGATAGACCGCGTTCTTCGGCTTGGGGCCGTCAAGATGGGTGGTGGAAGACCAATACCAGCCCTCTTTGTCAGTGCTATAGAATTTCGGATCGATAGCCGGAGAGTTCGTCGTCTTGGGGGATCGGGTGTAATCCAGAATAGATTGTAATTCCTTGGCGCTGGGCAGTCGCCAATCGGACTCGCCGGACAAGTCAAGATTTGCGCAGTAAGCCAGCGCATCTTCCCAATTGAGGCCACGGCCGCTGTCTTTTTTCTGCCAGATCAAACTCGTTGCCTTGTCCGTGATGGTTCTATCAAGATTCTTGAGAAATATATTGTGTCCATACTGCGGATTCCCACGCACATAACGAATGTATTTTGTGGTAACCCGGTTGCCCCGACCTTTGCCATATCCCTTGATGCGACCATCCGCGAAATTCACGCCGAACACGGTGTCGTTCATATTCATTGTCTTGTGGACATACTCGGTGGAGGACCAGTCCTGGCAGTCGATGACACGCTCGCC
Organism: Pseudodesulfovibrio sp.; assembly: GCA_022712855.1. Taxonomy (GTDB): domain Bacteria; phylum Desulfobacterota; class Desulfovibrionia; order Desulfovibrionales; family Desulfovibrionaceae; genus Pseudodesulfovibrio. The sequence goes on from JAFLJT010000037.1 coordinate 10,688, forward strand.
CTTGCTGGTATCGCCGTACTTAAAATCAAAATAGCGGGTGTCTAGATAAGGGATCGAATTCGATGCCTTCATCATGCCCCATCCGTTAAAATCCATGAGAGAATACAGTTCCTTGATGGTCGGAGCACGCCAGTCATCATATCCACCAACCCGACATGATGCCGCATCATTCATGGCTTGATTGAAGCTGACCTTATTACCCCGCGCCTTAACCCACATCAGCCCGGTAACGAGATCGGAAACCGTGCCATCACTATTATTAGCGTATTGTGGCGTGTGCCCTTTGTACTGCGCATCCTGCCCACTAAAATCATCCCCGACATCAGGACACCCTATCTGCCGCGAATTATTAAAACACGCATTCTGCCCGGTATCCACAATAGGATACGGCCCGGCCCACGCCTGAGCGCTCAACAAAAGGACACTCAATACCGCCATCAGAATCCGAAATTTCGTCATACACACCCCTCTTCTCCCCCTACAAACACGAGGCACACCACCAAATTAACACCAACCTACACAATTCTCTCCATAAGGAGAAGAAGCCCTTGGTTCTAATTCCCCTAGCCCCCTACGCCGCCAAACGAAACCGCCAAGCTAGCAAAACTAACCAGGCGGCGTAGACCAAAAAGTTTGGAAGGGGGGTCTGGGGGGAAACTTTTTCCCAAAAGTTTCCCCCAGATTTCTCTTTAAACTTCTTCTTTTTTCTTCTCTCTCAGCTTTACGCCCAAGTCTCTCAACTGCTTGGGGGGGACGGCGGAGGGAGCTTCTGTCATGAGACAGGTGGCCTTCTGCGTTTTGGGGAAGGCGATGACGTCGCGGATGGAC
>JAFLJT010000038.1 GCA_022712855.1 Pseudodesulfovibrio sp.
AGTACGCCTCGCCGACCTCGCCCTCGCCATGGGCGACACGCTGGAAGAAAATCTTGATGAAGAAGTGGGCGGCGTGGCATTCCTCGACGCACTGGATAAGCTCATCACAGACATCGGCCTGGCCGACGAAAAGCTCTCCGACTACGGCGTCACCCGCGAAGAAATCCCCTCACTGGCAGAGAACGCCCTGACCACCATGGGCATGCTCTTCGACATCACCCCGGTCGAAATGACCCAAGATGACGTGATCGCTATTTTTGAGGCTGCATACGAATAGACGCTTCACGACATACCTAATGAAAAGGCTCCCAATCGGGAGCCTTTTTTTATTCAACAGGAACCATCTCGTAACTGTCACCACTTATACATCGCATACCATCTTCGGTGACCTCGAAGGTGTTTTCAACACCAACCATAGCTTTGCCGCGTACGCCTTGTTTTGGCTCAACGGCGAAGGTCATACCCACTTGGAGGGGGAGGTCGAATCTGTCAGCAATGGGCGGAAATTCATCAATGGTCAGGCCGATACCGTGGCCGACAAATGGGACTTTGTTGTCATCAAGGCCCATGAAGCCATCGATGAAGCCGCGTGTTTGCGCCTGATCGATGCAATAAGCATAGAGTTCACTCGGCGTCACACCGGGCTTTCCGTTGGCACAGACCCAGTCCTGCATCTCTACACAGAAATCATGCGCCTTGCGTATATCATCAGGAATAGCCGAATCCGGTCCGGCGAAATATGCCTGAGTCTTGTCCGTGTGATACCCCTCAAGCTGGAAGCCGATATCGAGCATGAGTGGCTCACCTTCTTTCCAGACCTTGGTTGCGCTTCCCATAAGGGGCGAGCCGGGGTGTTCACCGCGCAAACCAAGCGGGCCATTAAACGAGCTGGGGTAGTTGCCAGAATCTCCGGCAGCCACGTGGCCGAGAAAACATTCCTCACCATGAGCCTGCATACGCAGAATGCCCATATGTCCCTCGGAGAAAAAAACCTCCCACGCCTTGTGGGATATCTCGCGCTCAGTCATGCCGGGATGAATCTGTTCTGGCAGAAGATCGTGTAAACACTTGTGATGCTTAGCACCACATCGGCGCATGATCTCCAGCTCATATTCAGATTTGACCATCTTGCCGAGAGCCACGGCATGGTCACCGGGAATGATTGTGTAGTCTTTAAGCTTGGCAGCCAGTAAATTGCCGAGCTCCCATGTCAGGCCAGCCATGACCGCAGCGATGGTCTTAGTGAATGGGCTGCCGCAGTCTGCGCAGATATTCGACAACGCAGAATACGATTTAAACGGAACTATGTGCTTTGCACCAGACTCCAGCCGCGCACGCTCAACGCCTTTGCGAAGCATGAGCACAGGATCGCCGGAGAGCGGCAACCAGAAAACACCCTGTCCGAAAGTACCGGTTAAATAGTAGATATTGAGTCGTGAAAAGACGAGGATGCCGCCCGCTTCCGGGGCCACAGTCTGCAAATGTGTGCGAATCGCGTCCTGGCGTCGTGTAAGTTCTTCCAGAGGTATAGTGGCTGTGGCTTCAAACATTGGCTGGCTCCTTCAAATATATCAACTAGGCAACCGGAGTGGATTGCTGTAAAAGAACGTTCCCGCTCAAACAAGGAACTATGAATGCTGTACAATGACAAAGAGCTAGCCGCCCTGCTCCGCGAGGTCAAGACCATCGCAGTAGTTGGAGCCGTGGACAAGCCGGGGCGCCCTGTGGATCGGCCGGGCCGAAACATGATCGATATGGGTTTTGATATCATCCCGGTCCACCCTGCGCGTTCCAATGTATGGGGGCTGACGACATACAAATCCGTGACCGATATCCCCGGCCCTGTTGACGTGGTGGACCTGTTCCGCAATGCGCAGTTCTGTCCGGAACATGCCCGCGAAGTTCTGACAATGGACCCGCTCCCAAAAATTTTCTGGATGCAATCCGGCATAGCCAGCGCAGAAGCACGTGACATCCTTGCGGACTCCGGCATTACCGTGATCGAAGACCGATGTCTGATGGTTGAACTACAACGATTTGGAATTACCCGATGACCGAAGAAGCGTTTGAATGCAAGATGTGCGGCCATTGCTGTGAAGGCAAGGGCGGCATTGTGATGACCGAAAAAGATCAGAAACGGCTGGCCGAACATCTCGAAATATCCGTTGAAGAACTCATAGAAAAATATACTGAACACCGTGGCGGAAAGCTGCATCTCATCACCAAAGAAGACAACTATTGCTTCTTCTTCAAGGAAGGATGTGATGTTCACCCAGGTAGGCCGGATGTCTGCCGCGCCTGGCCATATTTTCGTGGCAATCTCATCGATGAGATAAGCTGGCAGATGATTCAGGAAGACTGTGCCGGAGTGAATCCGAAAGCCGGACACGCTGAGTTTGTGCGTCAGGGAAAGCAATATTTGCGCGACGAAGACCTTTTGCGCTATGATTCCGACTCATCGCCCAATGCCTTGATTTCCGACGACTAATACACGCGAAGGAAGACACATGACACTCCAGGAATGCTACCGGACACTCAAGCTCGAATCAGGAGCAGGACTGGAAGACGTCAAATCAGCCTTTCGAAAACTTGCGTTCAAGTATCACCCGGACCTGAACACCAAACCCGGTGCCAGCGCCAAGTTCCGCGAAATCAACGAAGCCTATGTTATAGCCAAGGGCTTGCTTGAAGAAATGAAAGGCTCTGGCCGTGCTTCATCCTCTGCTGCGGACAATGGTCCCAAGGCAAGCCGCTCGGAAGGTGCCAGGGCATATGCAAGGCAGCAAAGTACCAAAGCCAAGGCAAAGCCCAAGCCGGAAAAACGCGAACGCTCCACTCGCTCCAAGAACCAGAAGTTCTACTATAAGGAAGAGGAAGTCCTCAAAACGATCTTGCGCGACCCCTTTGCCAAGAAAGTTTTCGAGGATATCTATAGCCAGATTAGAAAAGAGCAGCCCGGCTACAAGGGGCCGTTGGAACTGAAGAAAAAGAAACTTCAACTCCACTGGGGCGAACGCACGCTCAACCTCGACTTCACCCGGGGAGTCACCGGTTCCATCAAACACTGGTTCACCCACCAGATGGACCACGAACAGGTGGTCTACTTCCCCGCCATGAACCTGCTGCCCGGACGCAAAATCAGAATCACTGTCGAACAAACATTTTCCAAAGGGCCGAAGACAATTGAGGTCACGCTGCCCCGCGACTTTGTTGTTGGCCGACCCATCCGCCTCAAAGGACTTGGTCGTAAACTCGGCCCCATTACCGGAGACCTGCTGCTCAAAGTACTGGCAAAATAATTAACCAGTATAGTTCACT
>JAFLJT010000336.1 GCA_022712855.1 Pseudodesulfovibrio sp.
CAAGTCGGGGTCGATATCCATTTCCAGAGTCAACCGATCTTCGAAACGAGCTTTTTCGATACGAAGGTAGGAATTGACATGGTTGATCTCGTCTTCGAGGGTCGCCACATCAGCGCCCCGCTTGAGGTTCTGGCGGAAAAAGTTGGAAAGATGGAGCAGCAGCTCGCGAGCCCGACCAGCATCCTTGCGCAGGATGGCGATAATCGTATTCAGGGCGTTAAAGAGGAAATGCGGATTGATCTGCGCCTGGAGCAGCTTCAACTCGGCCTTGACCAGCAGGTTTTTCTGCTCGGTATATCGGGCAGAGAGCAGCTGGTTGGAGATCAGGTTGGTGATGCCTTCACCCAGGGTCTTGTTGATGGTGAGGAAGAGTTTGTCCTTGGGCTCGAACAGGTTGATGGAGCCGATGACTTCTCCCTCGAAACGAAGGGGGACCGCCAGGAGCGATCCAAGGGGGCAATCATCGGTTATCTGGCACTTCCACTGCTGTTTGATGCCGTCCACATAGAAGACCTTACTTTCTTCAATGGCCTGAAGGGTTTGCGGGGAGGTGATCTGGATACCCACCGTATGATGGTCATCCCCAAGCCCTTCGAAGGCGAGCACCTTTTCGCGGTCGGTGATGGAGACCGCGCCGACACCTGTCTCTTTGTAGATGATCTTCGTCAGTTTCCCCGCAGTCACTTCGTTAAAGCCGTCACTCAGAATGGAGAGGGTTTCATCTGCTATTCGCAATGCCTTGTTGGAAAAGATGACGCCCAGTTTATCGAACATGGATTTTTGGTCACGAATGATGGAGACAAAGATGGCCGAACCAAGGCTGTTGGCTACGATCATGGGCAAGGCAATGACTTGCACCAAGGCCAGGGATTCGGTGAAAGGCTTGGCTATAATCAGGATGACCGCCATCTGCACGACTTCGGCCACACAGGTGGCGACAAAAGCAATGACAGGGCTGAGAAGCAGGCTCTGTCGATGGTGGCGAACCAGATAGAGATGAAACAACCCGCCGATCAGCCCTTCGAGGGTCGTTGAGATGCCACAGGAGACAGCGGTGAATCCGCCCAGAGTGAATCGGTGGATACCGGCGGTGACACCGACTGCCGTACCGAGTATCGGGCCGCCAATGATACCGGCTAGCACTGCACCGATGGCGCGGGTGTTGGCGATGGCGTCCTGAATGGGCAGGCCGAAATAGGTGCCCATGATGGAGAAAGTGGAAAAGATGACATAGAGGATCAGCATCTGTTTGGGACGCAGATCGCCGATGGAGAAGGTCCGGAAGACGGGAGATTTTGTGAACAGGTACGCGATGACCAAAAAGACAGACATCTGCTGCAGGAGCGAGAATATATTATGCAGAGAAAATGTCAGGGTATCCATGAGCTATCCACATCCGTTGAGAGATTCGAAAAGAGCCATTTCATATAAGGCCGGAAGATGGAACCGGTCGTTTGGTTCCATCTTCCGGTGTAATGACAATGAATGTTTATATCGCCTCAGTCAAATAGCGGTCTCTAGAAACCGTAGACTTCGGGGAAGATGACGATGGAGGCCAGCACCATCAACTGAATGATGATGAATGGCACGACCCCTCGATAGATATCCGTAGTCCGCACCTCCTCTGGGCACACCCCCTTCAGATAGAAGAGCGAGAAACCAAATGGCGGCGACAGGAAGGACGTCTGCAGGTTCATGGCGATCAGAATGGCAAACCACAACGGGTTGATGCCAATAGACTCAGCGATGGGCAGCAGGATCGGCACAACGATGTACGATATTTCAATGAAGTCGATGAAGAATCCAAGGATCATGATGGCGGTCATGGAGAGAATGAGGAAGCCCCACTTCTCGCCGGGCAGGCCGAGCATGAACTCTTCAACAATGTAGTCAGCGCCTGTGTAGACGAAGATCATGGAGAAGGCCGTTGCACCAATGAGAATGGCGAAAACCATGGCCGATATCTTGACCGTATCAGAGGAGGCCTCAAGCAGGAGCTTGATGCTGAACTTCCGGTACATGGCGGCAAGAATCATTGCACCAAGTGCGCCGACAGCGGCCGATTCCGTGGGGGTGGCAACACCCATGAAGATGGAACCAAGCACCATGATGATCAAGGTCATCGGTGGGAGAATCGCCTTGAGTGCACGCCAAATCATGCCCTTCTTCTGATCTTCGGGGACTTCGATGATCGGAGCCGCCTCTTTATCAAAGTATGAGATGGCGATGATATACACAATGTAACAGCCAACAAGAACCAATCCCGGCATCATGGCGGCCTTGAAAAGGTCACCAACGGGCTGCTGGAATACGTCTCCCAGAATGATCAGCACGATGGACGGCGGAATGATCTGGCCCAAGGTTCCAGCGGCACAGATGGTGCCAGTGGCGAGTTTCTTGGAGTAACCATATTTGAGCATAACCGGCAGGGAGATGACGCCCATGGCGACAACTGATGCGCCAACAACACCCGTGGATGCGGCCAGCAGCGTGCCAACCAGCATGGTGGAGATTGCCAGCCCGCCCCGGAGTCTGCCAAAAAGCATACCCATGGATTCGAGCAGACGTTCAGCCAACCGGGATTTTTGCAGGATGATACCCATGAAAATGAACAAGGGAATCGCCATCAAAATGGTGTTGGTCATGAGCGAGTAGATGCGGAACGGCATCATGGAGAACATGCTGGTGAACTCTTCAATAACCATCATGACGGTCGGGTCAGGCATCATCTCGACGATGGCGGCAATGAAGCCGAAGAAGATCGCCACTGCACCAAAGGTGAAGGCGACGGGATAGCCGATGGACAACAAGACCAGAGCGGCGAAGAACATAACTATACCAGTCATTTATTTCGCCTCCTTGTACTTCTGAATATTCTTGAGAATGTATCCGGTTGCACTCAGCATGAGAAAGGCCATGGAGAGAGGAATCTGGATCTTGATGAGCCAACGGTAAGGCAGGCCGCCCGGATCCTCGGAAATTTCATTGGTGATAAGTGCATCGTTGACATACTCGAAAGAGCCGAAAAAGATCAGCAGAGCCAGTGGCATGAGCATGAAGATCGTACCAAAAATATTGATGAGCGCCTTTCTCTTGGCAGGCATACGATCATAAATGAAGTCTACTCGGACATGCCCTTCGTGGCGCAGGGCAAACCCTGTCCCGTAAAGAATGATCAGAGAAAAGAAGTGCCATTCCAGTTCCTGCATGCCAACAGAGCTGGCTTGAAATACGTAACGCATCATCACGTCGAAAGAGACGTTGAGGACCATGAGAACCAGCAGGACTGCCAGGACTATGCCCACGGCGTCTACGATGCGCCCTATGAATGCTTCTATTTTTTGCATTGTACTCTCGGTTTTTTTCTGGTGACGCGAGATGCCGCCCCGTCGCTTTCACGACGAGGCGGCATTGATATGCGTCTGTAAAGAATCTCTATTTACTTCTCAAGCTCTATGGAGGTCTTGATGTAGTTGTATTCAGAGATAGCGGTCCATGCGCGGGCCTTCTTCATGTAGGTGCGCTGGGATTCCAGGACCTTCTTGAAGTTGGCATCCTTGGCAGCGTAGTCAGCGTAAATCTCGTCAGCTGCTTTCTTCATGGCCTTGAGGACAGGCATGGGGAATTCCTTAACTTTGATGTTGGGGAATTCGGTCTTCATCTTGTCCCAAGCATCGATGGAACCAGCGTAGTTCTCAACGTACATTTCCATGGAGGAAGCCTTCATGGCGGTGTCGAGGATAGCTCTGTGCTCGGGGGACAGCTTTTCGTACTCACGCTTGTTCACGATGAACTGAAGCTCGGTAGCAGGCTCGTGCCAACCAGTGTAGTAGAAAGGAGCGATCTTGTGGAAGCCCATCTTGATATCCATTGCAGGTCCGACCCACTCAAGAGCGTCGATGGTACCGCGATCCAGGGAGGTATAAAGCTCGCCGGAGGGAATGTTGGTGACGTTAACGCCGAGCTTTGCGAAGACTTCGCCAGCCAGGCCGGGAATGCGCATTTTGAGGCCTTTCAGGTCTTCAACGGAGTTGATTTCCTTCTTGAACCAGCCGCCCATCTGTACGCCGGAGTTACCACCG
>JAFLJT010000282.1 GCA_022712855.1 Pseudodesulfovibrio sp.
TGGAATTTGCCGCGCATCTTGCCGTTGACCTGCACAACCATGGTCACCTCATCCTTGACCAGTGCGGACTCGTCATATGTCGGCCACGGCTGTTTGGTCAGGTTGGTGGTGTGTCCCATGGCCTGCCACAGTTCTTCGCACATGTGCGGAGCAATCGGGGAGAGCAGGGTGATGGCTGTGGCAACGGCAGAGGAGAGCGCCTTGGGATCAGAGTCGACCAGCTTGTCTTTGAGCTGGTACATCTCGTTGACCAGCTCCATGATGGCCGCGATGACCGTATTGAACTGGAACTCGTTTTCGATGTCGCGGGTGGCACGACGGATGGTGTCGTGTTCCTTGAAACGAAGCGCTTTTGCGGCGTCGGTTTCCGGGGCGATGAAGGACGCGGCCTCGACTGTCTCAAGACGGTCTTCCACTTCTTCCACCAGACGCCAGAGACGGCTGAGGAAACGGAATGCGCCTTCGAGGCCTTGATCGGACCACTCAAGTTCCTTGACGGGCGGGGAAGCGAACAGGATGAACAAACGGGTGGCATCAGCGCCATACTGAGTGATCATGGAGTTCGGGTCGACCACGTTGCCCTTGGACTTGGACATCTTGCTACCGTCTTTGAGAACCATGCCCTGCGTGAGCAGGTTGGCAAACGGCTCGTCAGCACGGATGAGTCCGGTGTCGCGCAGTGCCTTCGTAAAGAAGCGGGAGTAAAGCAGGTGCAAAATTGCGTGCTCGATACCGCCGATGTACTGGTCAACGTTCATCCAGTAGTCGGTGGCTTCCTGGCCGAATGGCTCGTTCTCATTACGCGGGTCACAATAGCGCATGTAGTACCAGGAAGATTCGAAGAAAGTATCAAAAGTATCGGTCTCGCGGCGGGCAGCCTTGCCACAGGTGGGACAGTCGCAATTCACGAACTCTTCCATCTGAGGCAGGGGCGATTTGCCGTCTTTGCGAACCTGTGCGTTCTCGGGCAGCAGCACCGGGAGTTGGTCTTCGGGGACGGGCACCGCGCCGCAATCTTCACAATAAATGATCGGGATAGGTGCGCCCCAGAAGCGCTGACGGGAGACGTTCCAGTCGCGAAGGCGGTAGTTGACCGCCATCTTGCCGAGGCTGGATTTGTCGAGATGCTCAACAATGGCCTTCTTGGCAGGTCCATTCTCCATACCGTCGAAATCGCCGGAGTTGACCAGAATACCGGGGTCGGTGAAAGCCTCTTTCATGACGGCCGGGTCCAGGACCTCGCCCTTCTCATGAAGGTCTTTCGGATTGATGACCGCAGTGATGGGCAGCTCGTACTTGGTGGCGAATTCGAAATCGCGCTGGTCGTGAGCAGGGACAGCCATGACAGCGCCGGTTCCGTAGCCCATGAGCACGAAGTTGGCGATGTAGATGGGAATGTCTTTGCCGGTGACCGGGTTCACGCAGTAACGGCCTGTGAAAATGCCTTCTTTTTCAAGGTCGTCAGCACCGCGTTTGATGCGGTCCATGTCCTTGATGTCCTTAACGAACTCGTCGATGGCAGCTTTGTTTTCGGCTCCGTCGATCAGTTCGTCGACCATGGGATGCTCGGCAGCCACGGACATGAAGGTCGCGCCGAACAGGGTGTCCGGGCGGGTGGTGAAGACGTCGATGGTCTTGTCCATATCTTTGACTTGGAAGGTGAGTTCCGCGCCGTAGCTTTTGCCGATCCAGTTGCGCTGCATGGTCAGCACGCGCTCGGGCCAGCCGCCTTCCAGATCTTTCAGGCCGTCGAGAAGTTCGTCTGCGTAATCGGTGATGCGCAGGAACCACTGTTCCATGTCTTTCTGTTCGACTTCGGATTCGCAGCGCCAGCACAGACCGTCTTCGACCTGTTCGTTGGCGAGGACAGTGTTACAGTCCGGGCACCAGTTCTGTGGGGAGTGCTTGCGGTAGGCCAGTCCCTTTTCGAGAAATTTCAGGAAGAACTTCTGTTCTTGCTTGTAGTATTCAGGACGGCAGGATGCGATCTCGCGACGCCAGTCATAGGAATAACCAAGACGCTGCAACTGCTCGCGCATCTCGGATATGTTCTGGTAGGTCCACTCGGCAGGGTGGGTCTCGTTCTTGATGGCCGCGTTTTCAGCAGGCAGGCCGAATGCATCCCAACCCATGGGATGGAGCACGTTGAAACCCTGCATGGCCTTGAAGCGGGCAACCACATCACCGATGGAGTAGTTGCGAACATGGCCCATGTGGATTTTTCCGGAGGGATAGGGGAACATTTCAAGCACGTAGTACTTGGGTTTGCTCGTATCTACCTCGACCTCAAAGCAGCCGGATTCCTTCCAGATTTGTTGCCATTTCTCTTCAACTGTCTCTGGGTGGTATTTTCCTAAAGCCATACTCGCATATCCTTGCCGATTGCTGAAAAATGCACGATTGCAGCGTTGGCAGGGACAAATGAATCCTCAACGTAGCGAACTACGCCTGCGGTTCCTTTGCCCCTGTCGCCTTGCACTCGCACATTTTTGAACAACCTGAGTTTGTGGTCAAATATCGTTAAATTGAAAAAACTAGTCTTTTTTACTCTTGGCCACACCGTCGAGGATGCCGTTGACAAAACCGCGCGATTTGTCGTCGCCAAAGGTTTTGGTCAGTTCGATGGCTTCGTTGATGGCGGCACTGACCGGAATGTCTGTGAAGAGCATTTCGTAGATCGCGAGTCGGAGTACGGACAGTTCGACCATGGCGATGCGTGCTATTTTCCAGTGCTGCGAATGGTCCTGAATGGCCTGATCGACAACCTTGCAGTTGGCGTCATAACCAATGCATAGGGCATGGGCAAAGTCGCGTGCCGTTTCGGACTGCTGCTCTTCGACCAGCGGGTTGCCGGAAAACAGGTCTTCCATCTCCGCAGGGTCGGTTGCGTCGAGGAAATGCGTGGAGTAGAGCACCTGGAAAGCCAGGGTACGGCCTACTCGGCGAATGCCGGGCTTGTTGCCCTTTTTTTTACCTGCCATGAACTAGAGCTGTTCCAGCACACGGATAGTTTCGAGCAATGCGGAAGCAGCTTCCACGCCCTTGTTGCCACCCTTGCTGCCAGCGCGTTCGATAGCCTGGTCCAAGGAGTCGCACGTGAGCAGGCCAAAGCCCATGGGTACGCCGGACTCCATGCTGGCCTGAGCAACGCCCTTGGCGCACTCGGAACAGACGTAGTCGAAATGCGGAGTAGCACCACGGATGACAGCGCCGAGTACCAGTACGCCGTCATACTTGCCGGATCTGGCAAGCTTCTGAGCAGCGATGGGCATCTCGAAAGCACCGGGTAGTCGAACGAGCGTCAGATCATCTTCGCTTCCGCCATGGCGGACGAAATAATCAATGGCTCCGGAAATGAGACGATCAACGATAAAGTCGTTGAAACGAGCTGCAACGATGGCCACTTTAAGGCCTTTGGCGTTCAGCTGTCCTTCGATGGTCTGCACTGTCATGGGTATATCTCCCCTTTAATATGTATATATGGCGGTACTATGTTACCAGTATCGCGTAAATGTCAATAATAAGGCTCTTCAAGTTTCAAAAGCTCTTTAAGTCCTAAAGCTGTTCAAAAAGGTTTGAGTGCTAGGCGCGAAAAGAGAGCAAGGCCGAAGCGTAGTTCCTCTACGTGAGGATTTGATCTCTTTGAAGCAACGATGCAATCGGGCCTTTTTCAACAGCTTTTTAGGAATCTTTGTCGTTGCCCTGGATCATGTGATCCATCTTGTCGCGTTTGGTCTTCAGGTAGTTCAGGTTGACATTACAGGCTCCCACTTCGATGGGGACGCGTTTGACGACTTCCAGGCCGTATCCTTCCAGACCGATGATCTTTTTGGGATTGTTGGTCAACAGGTTCATCTTGGAAACACCGAGTGCCACAAGGATTTGTGCGCCGGTGCCGTATTCGCGCAGATCAGGTGCGAAGCCGAGCTTCTCGTTGGCCTCGACAGTGTCGTAGCCCTGATCCTGCAGGTGATATGCCTTGATCTTGTTACCGAGACCAATGCCTCGGCCTTCCTGGCGCATGTAGACGATGACGCCTTTGCCTTCCTTTTCGACCATACACATGGCGTCGTGCAGCTGGCTGCCGCAGTCGCAACGGATGGAGCTAAAAACATCGCCAGTCAGGCATTCGGAGTGCACACGAACCAGAGTTGGTTCGTCAGGGGTGATGTCACCCTTGAAAAGTGCGATGTGGGTCTTGCCGTCAGCTTCGGCCTTGAAGGCCGCAGTCTTGAAATCGCCAAAGCGGGTGGGCATGTTTGCCTCGCCGACTTTTTCGATGCCATGGCCGTCGAACTTCATGCGGTAGGCGATGAGGTCGGCCACGGAGCAAATTTTGAGGCCGTGTTTCTCGGCGTAAGGGACCAGGTCGTCCATGCGGGACATGGTGCCATCTTCGTTCATGATCTCGACGATGACAGCAGCGGGCTTGAAACCAGCGAGTCGAGCGATGTCCGAGCCGCCTTCGGTCTGGCCGGTGCGGGTCAGAACGCCGCCGTTCTTGGCGCGCAGGGGAAAGATGTGGCCCGGAGTGACAATGCTTCGGGGGGAAGCGCCATCAGCAACGGCAGCCAGCACGGTGGTGGCGCGATCCGCTGCGGAAATACCGGTGGTCACACCTTCACGGGCCTCGATGGAGACGGTGAAGTTGGTGCTGAACCCGCATTCGTTTTTCTGGGTCATGAGATCAATGCCGATCCTGTCGGCCATTTCATTACTCATGGGCAGGCAGATAAGTCCGCGCCCGTGGGTCGCCATGAAGTTGATGATCTCCGGGGTGACTGCTTCCGCAGCACAGACCAGATCGCCTTCGTTCTCGCGATCTTCGTCGTCCACCATGATGACCATTTTGCCCTGGCGGATATCCTCAATGGCTTCTTCAATTTTGCACAGTGCCATACTTATGTACCTCGTAAATATTTATCCCCGCCAAGCTCGGCCACACAACGGTCTGAGCCGTCCAGCGAGGAACCACACTACTTATCGTAAATGCTCCCGGTGGGAAAGGGGAATTTTCCTGCCGAAAAACGATGATAATTCAGGTGGATAAAGTGATTAATTGCGGATTTGCCATTCCCTGCAAGCCCGGTGACTCGACAAA
>JAFLJT010000330.1 GCA_022712855.1 Pseudodesulfovibrio sp.
GCTGTTGCTGCCGCACTCACGAACGGATGGGCCATACGCATAGAAGGTGGCGATTATAGTTGCCATGACGAGACTGCCGACACTGACAGCACGGACATGGCTGAACATTCAACCGGAGGAAGTACAATGCCCGGTTTCAACCAAACCAATAAGAATGGACAAGGCAATGGACAGGGCCGTGGGCAAGGTCGAGGGCAAGGTTGCGGACAAGGAAATGGACAGGGTAAAGGGCAACAGCGCCGATGCCAGACCACCACGTCCGCCCAATCATCCAACAATTCGATCAATCTGAACAAGGAAATGACCGTGAATACAATTGCAATATCCAGTGAAGGCCCAACGCTTGATGACCGCGTTGACCCCCGCTTTGGAAGAACAGGTGGATTTGTCATCGTTGAATTGGACACCATGAAAACGAATTACGTCGATAATGGAAACTCACAGGTCATGGCGCAAGGAGCAGGCATTCAGGCCGCAGAGGCCGTTGCCAACGCCGGGGCACAAGTCATCCTCACAGGATATGTCGGCCCCAAAGCTTTCACCGCCCTTTCCGCAGTCGGTATTCGCATCGGTCAGAATGTAGAAAACATGACAATCCGTGAAGCTGTCGACGCGTACAAACGGGGCGACATCGAAATGGCTGAATCTCCTAACAGCAAAGGCGGGCGCGGAAAGTGATCTATGCCATCGCCAGCGGCAAAGGAGGTACGGGAAAGACAACCCTCTCCGCCTCTCTTGTCTCCATATGGGATCGGCCTGTCACAGCGGTTGATCTTGATGTGGAAGAGCCAAATCTTCATCTCTTTCTCCACCCGGAAGAAACACAGACCAGACGCGCCTACATCGAGGTCCCCGAGCCGGATGAATCCAAGTGCACCCTGTGCCGTAAATGCGCTGACATCTGCCAGTTCAAGGCGATCACCATCATGGGCGAAACGCTCCTCGTTTTCCCTGAAATGTGCCACGGCTGCGGCGGCTGTCTGGAAGTCTGCCCGGAAAACGCCCTGCTTCCCGGCAAACGGGAGCTTGGAGAAATTATCAGCGGAACAGCCTATGGCAATGATTTCATCATGGGCCGTCTGCGCATCGGCGAAGCTATGAGCCCGCCGCTCATGCGTCACATCAAGGAAGGTCTGACGCCTAAACCCTCCGAAGACATTATCATCGACGCGCCCCCCGGCGTCAGTTGCCCGGCCATCAGCGCAGTCATGGACGCAGATTGTATTGTTCTGGTGACCGAGCCAACACCCTTTGGTTTCCACGATTTCAAACTTGCCTGGGAAGCATTCGCGCCTCTGGGGAAACCCATGGGTGCAGTGATAAATAGAGCGGGCATAGGTGACACAAAAGTCCAGGATTTCTGCAGAAATGCCGCCATTCCCATCTGGGCCGAGATCCCCTATGCCCGCGAAATCGCAGAAGCATATTCAGAAGGCGCAGTCATCGCACAAGCAGTTGAGTCACTGCGTGAAACCTTCGAAACATTGCGGCGCAACATGCAGGCCGCAACACAGGAGGTGCCCAATGCATGAAGTTGTCATCATCAGCGGTAAAGGTGGGGCCGGAAAAACATCCATCACTGGCGCTTTTGCGCACCTGTCAGAAAACACCATCATTTGTGACCTCGATGTGGATGCTCCAGACCTGCATCTCCTGCTCGCCCCGACACCGCTGACACAAGAAGAGTTTCGATCTGGAAACGAAGCCGTCATCGACCCGTCAAAATGCGATGATTGCGGAACCTGCGCTGCCATGTGCCGATTTAATGCCATCGAATTGACCAAGGAAGGGTTCAAGGTATCCCCGCTACACTGCGAAGGATGCAAAGTCTGTGTGGAATTCTGCCCCAGTGATGCTATCGATTTCCCGGAAAAACATTGCGGGCAATGGTCTGTATCTTCAACTCGCTTCGGCACAATGGTTCACGCCCAACTCTTCCCGGGCGAAGAGAATTCCGGACGTCTGGTCACGCTGCTGAAACAAAAGGCCAGAAAGATAGCTGAGGAAGAAGGCCACGACATCATGCTTTGCGACGGCGCTCCCGGCATCGGCTGTCCGGTCATCAGCTCAATGGCAGGAACCGATCTGGCCGTTGTGGTCACCGAGCCGACGCCATCCGGTCGTCACGACCTGGAACGGGTCGTCAAACTCTGCGACCACTTCAAGACAAAAGTAGCCGTCATCATCAACAAGTATGACCTTAACGCCGCACAAACGGCTGGTATTGAGGAATTCTGCAAAGCCAACGGCTACCCCGTCATCTGCCATTTCCCCCATGATCAAGCCATGACAGAATCAATGGTTCAAGCCCAAGTCATTACCGAATACAGCACGAATACAGCCAGCGATCTATTGGAGACCGCTTGGAAAAACATGCTGAACCTTTTACAGGATAATTCCAAATAAGGAGAAGACCATGAATACCTTAATCGCCATCCCTTCCACCAACCCCGGAGGTATGGACGCTTCTGTGGATGCACACTTCGGCCACTGTGACATATATACATTAATAGAGATCGCAGGCGGGGAAGTTGCAGAAGTAAAAACACTGCCTAACGTGCCCCACGAATCAGGCGGTTGCATGGCTCCAGTGAATCACTTGGCAGCCAACAACGTCAAAATCCTCATTGCCGGCGGCATGGGGCATCGTCCACTCATGGGATTTAATGAAGTCGGTATTGATGTGTACCACGGAAGTGGCGCACCTTCGGTCAAAGCTGCGGTCCAGGCATTCATGCACGACAGCCTGCCAAAATTCTCAGCAGAGCATACCTGCGGCGGTGCAGACCACGGCGAAAGTAACTGCGGCAATCACTCTTAGCAGATCGCCCTCAAGAAAATAACAGCCTGCCGATGGATATTTTGTCGGCAGGCTCACTTATTTCTTCTTTGACCATGAGAATTTGTCCGAGGATAACTACAAGAGAGAAGAAGATAGAAAACAGAATGAAGGACGCGGCAAAAGTCCCGGATTGCATAAATGGCACCACGCTGGGAAAAACAACGGGGCCGATGAGCCGTAGCCCGTTCACAATAGCATTTACGCTATACGCCGTAGCGGTAAACGTAACGGATGCCCGCCCGAATTTGGCGACCAGAAGTGAATTGGAAATGGCCACACTGAAAAAGAGTATGCCCAAAGTATTGATAAGGACGCGGGCACTCAGTAACGGATCAACAACGGAATAATGGAAGTTACCCA
Source organism: Pseudodesulfovibrio sp. (assembly GCA_022712855.1). Lineage (GTDB taxonomy): Bacteria > Desulfobacterota > Desulfovibrionia > Desulfovibrionales > Desulfovibrionaceae > Pseudodesulfovibrio. Next base: position 3,203 of record JAFLJT010000330.1, read on the forward strand.
CGATGCACCCAAAGATAATGGTAACAGCAACGAGGACCATGGGGAGAGAAAATAAACGCCCGGAATAGCGGCGCATACCATCCCAAACAATGGCATAACCCGCCAAAATCAATCCATTGGAAATGACAACGCTGGGAATTACCCCCACTTGTCCGCGCAACGCGATAAGTAGCAAGCCCAACGAAACAGATGTTGTCCCGATAGCCCACCACAAAGGCCCGGTAACCTGTGTCCGCCGATACAGCAGCCACGCGACCAAACCATTGAGACACGTTGTCGCGCTCAAAATCAATATGAGTGTACGAATATCCAACACCAACTCCCCCCAAAACATACAATCACCGCCGAAGTGAATTCCTACCAAATCACTCTGAATATGGCGAGAACTATTATTACATAGATTTAACACTCTAGAATGTAACAAATTTTCGCAAAAACGACCCCTCACACCCTCCCACCATTCATAATAAATGCCCTCATTTTACTCTCCCCACACTCTTTATTTTTTCCTCATGTACTGGTAGGTTACACACAACTGGAAGCAATGATGCTTTTGGCCAGACACCCGCCCGAAACGGTTCATATGAATACCGACACATCGCCCGAATTGGCTGAAGAACAGCCGCCAACCGCCCTGCCGTCACCGCCGCCTGTGATCTTTGATCCCGGGTTCTCCGTGCCAAGTGACCAACAGTGCGCAGAGTATTGGGCACGCTTCGCCATGTTGAACAACGTGGCAGAGCACAGTAAAGAGGTCGCCCGAATTGCGACTTTCCTGGCCGAGCGAGCCAAGAAAATCGGTTTCGAGGTGGATGTTGCCACAGTCCGAGCATCGGCATTGATGCACGACATAGCCAAGACATATTGCATCCAGCACGGCGGCAATCATAGCCAGCTTGGCGGAGCGTGGACCATGGACCTGACAGGAAACCCGGCCATCGCGTCCGGCGTCACCCATCATGTTTATTGGCCGTTTGAACTGGATATCAATAAATATTTCACGCCACTGGCAGTGATCTACGCAGACAAACGCGTCAATCACACCCGGGTGGTTTCCATCAAGGACCGATTTGAAGACCTGATCCAGCGTTACGGCATCCCCTTGGGCTTGCTGGACAAGATCAAGATCACCGAGAATCAGGCATTGGACCTTGAAAAACTGTTATGCGACACCCTTGAGGTAGATCTGAATGCATGTGATTTTGATAGCGGGCGGCTGGTCTGACGAACGCGAAGTTTCGCTTTCCGGTGCCACAAAAATACACTCTTCCCTGAACGAACTGGGCCACGAAGTCACGTTTTTCGACCCTGCCGAAGATTTCAAAAATCTTCTCAGCACGGCCAAAGGCGCTGACTTTGCGTTCATCAACTTGCACGGAACCCCCGGCGAAGATGGCCTGATTCAGGCTGTACTCGACAAAGCAGGCTGCCCCTATCAGGGTGCCGGAGCCGCTGCGTCCTACCTTACTCTCAACAAAGCCGCCTCTAAAGAAATTTTTGAAGACAAGAACATACAGACGCCCGACTGGCAGTTGGTTACGCCCGTCCAAGGCAGAAACGCCGAGCTTGCACTGGATCTCCCGGTCTTTGTCAAACCCAACAAGGGCGGTTCCAGCCTCGGAATGTCGCTAGTCAAAAAGGCTGAAGATTTTCCCGCAGCGTTGGATAAGGTCTTCGCCATGTGCCAATCCGCCTTGGTCGAAACCTACATCCCCGGCGTGGAACTCACCTGCGGTATCATCGGCGGCAAACCGCTGCCGTTGGTCATGATCACGCCCAAGAGCGATTCTGATTTCTTTGACTACGAGAACAAATACGCTGCTGACGGAGCCGAGGAAGTCTGCCCCGCACCAGTAGACGATGCCATTACCAAGGCGATTCAGGAACAAATGGTCATCGCCAACGAGGCTCTCGGCCTCACCGGATACTGTCGTGGCGATTTCATCCTGACCAAAGATGGCACTGTCCACCTGCTGGAAGTCAACACCCTGCCTGGCATGACACCGACCAGCCTGTTGCCGCGCGCTGCGGAAAACATCGGCCTTTCTTTCACGGACCTCATCGCAGAACTCATTCGCCTCGGCATGGAAGAGAGGGCTGGCTAGTATGGGCCAAACGCTCATAAATACGGTTCTCTCCGTCTACAACGGAGCATGGAAAGTCGCCCTGCCGCTGCTCAAACTCAACCATCGCCTCAGGGATGGATGGGACCAGCGCACCCTTTCCGGCGGAATGCCCGCGCCGGCCCACCTGTGGATTCAGGCGGCCAGTGGCGGCGAAGCCTACCTCGCATGGGAAGTTCTCAAAGGCCTCAAGTCGCCCTTCAAGGAAACCCTGCGCGTGCTCGTGACGACCAATACATTACAAGGGTACGAAACCCTCTCCCGAGCAGCCGACGAAATCAACGCCTCGCAATCCGGCATCGCCGTGCAGCCATGGTACTTCCCTTTTGATGCGCCGGACATCATGCGCCGCATGGTCAGCCACATCAGCCCGCAGGTTGCGCTCATTCTCGAAACCGAAATTTGGCCCGGCTTCCTCAATGCATGTAAGGAAATGGGCGTACGCGTTTTGCTCGCCAATGGCCGCATGACCACCAAAAGTCTGGGCGGCTACATGAGCTGGCCCGCCCTGTTCCGCTCCCTTGGGCCTGAACGAATCATGGCCGTATCCGAAAAAGATGGCCGTCGTTTCGGCACCCTGTTTGGTCGCGACCGAATCTGGATCATGCCCAATATCAAATTTGACCGCATGGCCGCAGCTGGCCCCATGGCGCGAAAGAATAACCCTTTAAAGGATATTATCCCACAGCGCTCGGACTTCGTGGTTTTCGGATCGGTTCGTAAACAAGAACTCTCACAAGTGGAAAAACTGGCCTCCGGGCTCATGCGAGCCAAGCCAAACACGATTCTGGGCCTCTTCCCACGCCACATGCACCATATCCCGCTCTGGCAAAAAGCCATGGACATGGCAGGCCTGAACTGGACCTTACGCTCCAAGCTCAACGGTCCGGCCAAACCCGGTACGGTTGTTCTTTGGGATACCTTCGGCGAACTGGTCCCGGCATATGGACTGGCAAAAGCGGCCTTTGTTGGCGGCAGCCTCGCCCCGCTGGGTGGGCAGAATTTCCTTGAGCCACTCACTTGCGGCGTGACTCCGGTGACCGGACCCCATTGGAAAAACTTCGCCTGGGTAGGCCGTGAAATCATTGATAACGGCCTCGCTATCGAAGCGCAAAACGTGCCGGAAGCCTTGGCTGCATTGGTCAAACTTCTGGACAAGACGCCTACTCGGACCGATGTCGCAAAAGAAGCCAAGGCATATATTCGGGACCGCAAGGGTGGCGCAAAAGCGGTGTGTAAACAGGTTGCCGATTTTCTCAATAAAGTTTAACAAGCCACAGCGCGTGACAATATGAACATATTTCCCAAGTGTCATGGAATTATTCCCGCGAGATACGAATCCTCGCGTTTTCCGGGCAAGCCCCTGGCTAAAATCATGGGTAAGCCCATGTTCTGGCACGTCTATGACCGGGCTATTCAATGCCCGCAGATGAGCAGTGTCACACTGGCGACGGACGATAAACGCATCTTCGAAGCCGCTGAAAAACTTGATGTTCCTGTGGTCATGACCGCATCGAACCATCAAAGCGGTACAGACCGCGTGCTGGAAGCTGCCCGCAAACTCGGCATCGATGCCGAAGCTGTAGTGGTCAACATTCAGGGCGACGAACCTTGTTTGGAACCAGGCATGCTCACCGAATTGGTGACACCGTTCGAGTCCTGCAACGTTCGGGTGACAACCCTTGCTGCGGCCGTTGGCCCGGACGAGGCGACATCGCCGGACCGGGTTAAGGTGGTTCGGGCAAGCAATGGACGGGCGCTGTATTTTTCGCGGGCACAGATTCCGTTTGACCGCGATGAAAAAATGCACGGCTTCCTGCTCCATATCGGGCTGTACGCCTTCCGTATGGAGGCGCTGGAACGATTCGGCGAGCTGGAACCCAGCCCGCTTGAACTGCGCGAAAAGCTAGAGCAACTCCGTCTTCTGGAAGATGGTATTGATATTTACGTGACCGAGACGAGACACACCTGCCACGGCGTGGACAGGCCCGATGACCTCGAAAAAGTTAAGCATATTCTGGAGAACGACTGATGAAAGCGATCCTGGCCCTCGAGGACGGAACAATTTTCAAGGGAACGAGCTTCACCGGACAAGGTGAAGCCAGTGGTGAAGTTATCTTCAATACCGGCATGACCGGATATCAGGAGATTCTGACCGACCCGTCCTATACCGGACAGATGGTCACCATGACCTATCCCCTTATCGGTAACTACGGAATTAACCCCGAAGATATCGAATCCAACAAGGTTCAGGCTGGTGGCCTTATCGTCAAGGAATGTTGCAAGCGCCCGAGCAACTGGCGCTCCACCATTTCCCTGCCCGACTATCTCACCGAGGTCGGCGTCATGGGTATCGAAGGAATCGACACCCGCGCACTGACCCGCCACATTCGTATTCACGGCGCGCAGCGTGGATTCATGGCCACAGGCGACGTTGATCCCGCCGAATTGGTCAAGAAAGCTCAGGGCATTGAAAACATGGAAGGCCTCAATCTGGCCGACCGCGTCTCCTGCGACAAGCCCTACACTTGGGATGGCAAGGACCGCGTTTTCATCGACGATCTCAAAAACTTTTCATGGAAGGGGAACGGCCCGAAACTGGCCGTCTACGACTTCGGCATCAAGTGGAATATCCTGCGCCTCATGGCAGCAGAAGGTTTCGACATGATTGTCCTGCCTTCGCACTTCACCGCAGCGCAGGTTCGCGAACTCGGTCCCGACGCCGTGTTCCTGTCCAACGGCCCCGGTGATCCGGCAGCCGTGATCACCGCAGTGGAAGCCGCAAAGGATCTGTACAATGATTACCCCATCGCAGGCATCTGCCTGGGCCATCAGATTCTCGGCCTCGCCATGGGTGGCAAGACCTACAAGCTCAAGTTCGGCCATCACGGCTGTAACCATCCGGTTATGGACCTGCAGACCGAAAAGATCGAGATTTCCTCCCAGAACCACGGTTTCTGCGTAGATATCGAAGGGCTGGACTTCCTCGAAACCACCCACACAAATCTCAACGACCAGACGCTGGAAGGTTTTCGCCACAAGGAAAAACCCTTGCTAGCTATCCAGCACCATCCCGAAGCTGGCCCTGGCCCTCACGACAGCCGCTATTTCTTTGCGCGTTTTCGTGATATGGTCCGAGAAAGTACAGGGAAATAACCCGCCATTAATTCAGGTAAAACGAACGAAGAGAGCCAAAGAATATGTCTTCAGAACTTGTCACTGCTCGCAAGAAATTCAACGCAGTTTCGACCTTTCTCAAAAAAGGGAAATACATGGCCGCTGTCCAAAGCGTCCATGATGGCCTTATTCTCTTCTTGAAGAAAAATGTCATGAAAGGGGAACGCGAAGAAGTCGAAGAACTCCTCAGAAAAGTTACTTTCACCCTCAATTCTGATGCTGAACTTCGCAAAATATATCCACTCGTCATCAGCTACGAGCCAGGGCAGGAGCGTCCGCTCCTTGATGCCATGCGTGAACTTCTGCAGGAATTGCAAAAAGCCCTGAATGAAGAAGTGCAAGGCGACATGCAAGCCATCCTCGCCCGGAAAAAAACGGACTTGGAGAAAGGTCAGGCATTCCTCGATAGCCAGGACTTTGACAAGGCCAAGGGAGTATTTGACGCTCTCATCAAGGACTTTGGCGGCGACACAGACCTTAAAGCGGACATCGCTGACCGTTATCTCAATGCTGGCCGGTACGAAGATGCGTACCACATGCTCGATGACGCTCTGAAAGACGACCCCAACGCCATCCATCTGTACAACCGAATCGGCATGGTTCTGCGCAAGATGAAGGACTTTGATACTGCTGAAAAGTACTACCTCAAAGCCCTGACCTTATCCTCTGAGGATGAGTACCTGCATTACAACCTTGGCCGTCTGTATTACGACTGGAAAAAGTGGGCAAAGATGGCTCAAGCCGCCCAATCCGCCGTTGATATCAACCCCGAGTTCGATGAAGCCACAAAAATGCTCAAATTTGCCCAGAAAAAGACCGCACAATAGACAGTACCTATCCATAAAATAGACCATTTAAAGGCAGCCTTCAGGGCTGCCTTTTTTGTGTTTACACGACGTCTTCCCTTTGGTAGAGACTCTTTTCCGAAATAAATTGGGAGGGGACGATATGAATTATTGGAGTGAAATGGGCTGGATGATTCTGCCTATGACGGCGGTTGAAATTGGTTTTGCCATGATCATGTGTATTGTCGCACATCAGCTCGACAAGAGAAATTAGATTTTTGATCATTGATCAGAAAAGCCGGATTCATCATAGAATCCGGCTTTTTTATTTACTTTTCGTAATAAATTTTGAAGTGCTTTAGCTCAATGCGTATCCTCGACTACGACGGATCGAGAGCCGCAATAACATCCGCAGCACCGCGCAGATCATCAACGACGTGATCCGCACTCTCTTTACAGCGCGCTTCTTGCTCAAGCCCCTTTCCGGTGCGAACCAGAAGAGTCAGGGCGCCAGTATTACGCCCCACGCCCATATCCGCAGCCTTGTCACCGATCATAATCGCCTGAGCCGGATCAAAACCAAGGGCCTCGGCAGCTTGTTCCATAAGTCCCGGTGCCGGCTTGCGGCACTGACACTCCTCCTCAGGAGCGTGCGGGCAATAGAACATGCCATCAATCGTGATGCCGTGGGCTTGCAGCAACTCTGCCGTCCGCCCGTTACACGCCTTGACCGATGCCTCGTCATAATACCCACGCCCGACACCACTCTGGTTGGTCAAAATGCCAAGCCCGTAGCCCATATCCTGCATCCGTTTCAAACCGTCCACTGCACCGGGTAGCAGTTCAACCTCATCCGGGTCATGGAGGTAATGTTTGTCAACGATGATGGTCCCGTCACGGTCCAGCATGATATATTTTTTGCCCATGCCTTACACCTTCGCTCCGACCAGTCGTCGAAGCATGTCGAGGGCAGCCTCGAAACTCTTAATGGACGCCTTGCCAGTGCCAACAATATCGTACCCAGTGCCGTGATCAGGCGAAGTGCGTGGATACGGCAGCCCCAAAGTCACATTCACAGCCTCACTGAAATGCAGCAGCTTGAGCGGTCCCAGACCCTGATCATGGTACATGGCGAGCACCGCCGAATAATCGCCCTTGGCGGCAAAGTGAAATACCGTGTCTGCGGGGAACGGTCCGGCCACATCCATGCCATTCGCCTTCGCCGCTTCCAGAGCGGGGGTGATAATTGTGGCCTCTTCGTCTCCGATCCGTCCGGACTCTCCAGCATGCGGATTGAGTCCACAGACAGCCACCGGACCGGGAAAACCTATCTTCTTGACGAATTCGGTTGTCAGCTCAAGGCACCGCTTAATACGTTTGGATGTCACCATCTTCGGCACATCCCGAAGGGCCGGATGCGTCGTCACAAGACTAACGCGCAGCTTCGGGGAGGTCGCATTCTCAGGATCATGCCCACACAGATGCATACAGACCTGATCAACACCGACACCAAGCTTCTCCGCGAGAAATTCCGTATGTCCAGGAAACTTAAATCCTGCCTTGTGCAACATAGCTTTGTTCAGCGGGCAGGTCAGTAAACCGTCTGCCCCACCTGCTTTGAGGACTGCAATGGCCGCATCCAGACTGGCTCCGGCAGCGAGACCACCTTCCACCGTAGGTTTGCCAGGAGGGAAGCCCAACCGGGACAACTGTGGCGGCTGGTACAAATAGATACCAGCATCTTTCTCTCCAATATCTGCCGTATTTTTCACGACCTCATAGGCGAAACCAACATCAAACCGTTCCATCTCACGGGTCAGAGGCAATTCAGGGCCGATAATCAGAATCCGCTCGGAATCACCGTGTCCGGCTTTGGAAAAATGGCGGACCACCAACTCCGGCCCAAGACCGCAGGGATCGCCAAGAGTTACACAGAGAGTTCGCATGGTCATATCAATGGAAACCTTTGAAATAGTAGAAGTAAAAATTTATTAAACAATCTACGCCGTCACATCAGTGAAGTCAACGGATCACCCTGTATTCATGCGACGATGGAGGGTCATGAAATCCGCTAAAATAGTCGCATGATCGAAGGCGAGTTGCGGCCATTGTTCCAAGGGAAAAACTTCCGCCTTGCCCGCATCGTCACCAGCCATCAATGTGCTGATATCACGTGTAAATCCGGTATAAACCACACTCATAGTATGTTGCCGAGGGTCACGAGCAGGATCAGAATACACACCGAGCAATCCCGTCAACACCACGTCAAGACCGGTTTCTTCTTTCATCTCCCGGACAGCCGCCTGCTCACACGTTTCGCCTTCATCCACAAAACCACCCGGCAAAGCCCATCCAAGCGGTTCATTCAACCGCTCAATGAGGACAACGCCATCGCCCGAGTATCCTGAGGACGTGCCATCCGGCACAAGAATAACCACATCCACCGTCGGCGTAGGGTTCACATACGCTACAATATCACCGCCGCAATGAGGGCATGGCTGTATCTTCTCCATCTCAACAACTCCAAACAAACATCAATATAAGGTTCTAGAACGTAATGCTGAATCCCTTGTACCTGATGTCCCTGGAAAGACCAAATAATGATGGAGAATCTATCGAAAACTACCCAAACGGAAGCGTGAAGCAGAAGGATGCACCCTTTCCAAACTTACCCTTGGCCCACACGGCCCACCTTTCAATGCTCTTAATTAACACGAAAAGTTCACAGAAGAAAGTTCAGCTATGCTTGTGCACGCGACACGGAAAAGCCCTTGTCACAGAGCTTTTTTACGGTGACTGCACCTTCGCGAACAACTTCCAGACGGGAAACACCGAGAACGCGAACAACGGAAGAAGGCTGACCACCTTTGGGCCACGGCGGATCAAGGTACACTGCACCGACTTTACCTATAAGATCAGGATCAAGATCTTCAGGGAGCGCAACAGGGGGATTGCCACTGAGATTGGCACTGGTGGCAACGATGGGCCGACGCAATCGACGTGAGAGTTCTGCGGCAAAAGGATGTCCACTCCAGCGAACTGAAGTGTACCCTTCGTCATCAGAAAGAAATTCAGGGAGTGAGGGTAAGGCTTTGACCAAAATCGACAACGGGCCGGGCCAGAACGAACTGACCAACTCATGTAAGGTCTCAGGCAATTCTTCAGTCACCAGCGAAAGCATATCAAGCCCACCAATAATAATGGGAAGTGGCATAGCCTGTGGGCGCGCCTTGATTTCGATGACCTTTTTACAAGCCTCCGCATTGGTGGCATCGCATCCAACGGCATACAATGTCTCAGTCGGATAGACCACGACATCACCGTTTTCCAGGGTTTTAATCAACTCGTGCACGATTCCCTCCAATCCTGCTCTGTCAGATTTTTCGAGAACACCGCTTCGTCGAAAGTCTGGCTGATTGACTCGTATGCTGGGCCGCCAACAAGAAGCCTCAAATTACTTACTTTTTGTACCACTCGGCCTTGAGTCGAGCCAGTTCTTCCTCGTCATACCTCGGGCTGTCATACAACCCGGCTTTATCCCGCTGCGTGAATGCTTCGTACAGAATAATGGCCGCCGCCACGGACACATTTAAGCTCTGCACCATCCCCTGCATGGGGATATAAATTTCGTCCGGCACCAACTCGGCAATCTCAGGAGATGTGCCACCATGCTCATTACTTAAAACAATGGCCGTTGGCTTGGTAAAATCAAAATCCATCACTGGCCGGGCCGTTTCGGAAAACCCGGTTCTGAGAATCTGACAACCGCCCTCTTTCAACGTTTCAACCATACTGCCAGCATCGATATGCCGGGTCTGGCGGACCCACTTCTTGGCCGAGGCCGAGCTTTTCTTGCCAAGGTCCGGCCATTGGGACGTTGTATAATACAAATGCACATCAGACACACCAAAGGCATCGCAACTGCGTAAAACAGCCGACACATTGTGCGGGTCCCAGATGTTGTCCATGACCATGGTGAGGTCGTTTTGGCGCTTGGCCAGCACCGCATCTATCCGATCTTTTCTTTTCTGGGTAATATCATACGACATGAACGGCTTGGTACCCGATTCGCGCATAGTTTAGCAAGTGAACATTTTGCGGATATCCGACAGAATGGTCCTGCTCTTTTTACTATATTGTGCACTTACGGTAAAAAAAATGAAGACCGTGAAAAAATGGCTGTTTTTTTTTACAATAAGCCTTTTTACAAACCAATCCTTCAACCCGCTTAAATACAACAACAAACTATAAATAATCAGCGATCAGCCTCTCACAAGAGGATGTGGAGGCGTTATATTTTTTTATCAACATATTGACAAATTTTTCCATTACATAGGACAACAGTAGATAAGACCTCAGTCATGAAAACCAAGGGACCGTAATGAGAGCGCTAATTGTCGAAGATGAATTTTTGAGCCGCAAAGTTTTGCGTTCTTTTTTGATGACCCTTTTCGAAGTGGATATAGTGGTCAACGGACGTGAGGCCGTAGAAGCTTTCAAGTTGGCCCACACCGAAAAGAATCCATACGACCTTATCCTCATGGACATCATGATGCCCGAAGTGGATGGCATCGAGGCTTTGCACAGAATTCGCGATGTAGAAAAAGCAGAATCCTTGAAACCCAAAGCGAAAGTCATTATGACCACGGCTTTGGATGATCCGCAAACTGTCATCAAAACCTTTTACGACGGCGAGGCCTCAGCCTACATCGTCAAACCGGTTGCCAAAGACAAGCTGTACAAAGAACTTGAAAAGCTTGGTTTGCTCAACAAATAACCCAGGGATTAGACCATGAGCGACGATCCGATGGTTGAGGAGTTTTTCTCCGAGGTCAACGACAAATATTATCCCCAGGTTATGGAAGGGCTGGAAATGCTGGAAGGCGACCAGTTGGGTGAAGGTATTGAGATACTTGCCCGTCCTTTGCACACGATCAAGGGCGTAACCGGCTTCATGCCCGGCTTCGAACCCGCGTCACATTTCACCCACCAGATTGAGGACTTCCTCAAAAAGGTCCAAGGCGGCGAGGTCGAATCAACGCCTGACAATGTCATCCTGCTTCAACGCGGCGTGAACATGATTTTCCAGCTCCTGGAGCAGCTTCGAGATGACGAGGTAGACGAAGAAGAACAGGAAGAAGTTCTCGCACTTATTACTGAAGCATCCAGCACCGGCCAGGTTGAGGCCGAAATAGCTGGAGCCGGTGTGGATGTGGAAACTCGCGATGAAGTGACCATTATCCGCGTCAAGGACCCGCGCGTACATCAAAAGCCCCAGTTCATGCCCATCATGTCAGCCATCATGGGCGTCGAACCCGGCGACAAAATTTTGCTCGACCTCGCTCAGGTACTGACCTTTGGTTCCACGGCATGGGGCGCTGTGTCCAGCATGGGCACAACGTTCAAGATCGCCACATGCAACATGACACCGGACGCAAAACAGACTTTATATCTTTGGGGATTCGACGCCACTATCGCGGTCTACCCTGACGAAGACACATATTTCACGACGCAATAAGGGGAGAATAAATGCAAGACAGCATAATACAGTGCATGGAAGAAATCGAGAAACAGATTCTCGACGTAGCCGATACCGGTCAGGATGCCGGGGGGGCTGTGGATGCGCTTGGCCTGTCTCACATGAAGGTTTCGAGCGCTGGTGTTATCGCCATCCTCGATATGCTCGTTGACGGCATCACGCCAGTCAACGACGATATAGTTTCCGCCATGCTCGGCGTGTGCGAAGCACAAAAACGTTTTCTGTTCGCCCTTGGTGGCTACCTCGAAGGCGGCGCAGATTCCATGGGCATCATGGAAAAGAAACCGGCCGTAGCACAAAAGGTCGTCGAAGAAGAAAGCGAAGAAGCCGCAGCCAAGGCATTCGAAGAACCGCCCACTGCCACAGCAGAAGCGGAAACAGAAGCGCCTGCCGAACAACCTGAAGCTGCAAAAGAAAAAACCAAAGCAGTGGAAAAGCCGAAGGCAGAAAAGGCCAAGGCAGAAAAGGGCGGCGCAGCCATTTCCTCCATCCGTGTCCCCACGGATCGACTGGACCGTGTCATCGAACTGGTCGGCAAGCTCATGGTCACCTATGCGGTCATCGCTCAGGGCGGCACAACGAACCTTGCTCAGGTGGCATCCTCTCTGCGAGAGCTGGATAACGTCATCAGCAAGTTGCAAAAAGAAGTGGACGCCATCCGACTCGTTCCGCTCAAGCAAATTTTTATGCCCATGCACCGTTTGGTCAAGAGCCTCAGCCAGAAGATCAGCAAGAAGCTCGACTTCGTGGTCAAGGGCGACGATCTGGCGCTGGACAAGACCATTGTCGAAAGCCTCAACGAACCTTTGGTTCACCTGCTCAGAAATGCGGTGGACCACGGTTTGGAAACCACAGAAGGCCGTGTTGAAGCGGGCAAGAAAGAAACTGGCGTCGTCACATTATCAGCCTGGCGACAAGGCGATAGCGCCTTTATCCAGGTCAAGGATGACGGACGCGGTCTCGACCCCGAACGCATTTTGAACAAGGCTATTGAAAAGGGCCTTGCTGACGAAGACACAGAGTACGAAGATGCCGAAATTCTCCAGTTCGTGCTCCAGTCCGGCTTCTCCACCGCCGAAACGATCACCGATGTTTCCGGTCGTGGTGTCGGTATGGATGCAGTGGTCAACGCTATCCGCAACACACTGGACGGCGACGTCGAAATCGAGAGCGATCTCGGTCACGGCGCAGCCTTCACCATCTCCATTCCCTTGGATCGCTCTGCCAACGAAGGTATTGTCGATGCGCTGGTCTGCAAGGTCGGTGGAGACACGTTCATCGTACCCAGCCGCGATGTGGTAGAAATTTACATGCCCCGCAACCACGACGTGGTTCAGCTTCCCGACGGACGGGAAACAGTCGACGTACGTGGCGAAGTCCACTCCCTGCTCCGACTGGCAGATCTGCTCGGCCTGACTGCCGAGGTCGACGACATCCAGATGGCGCAGGCCATCGTGGTCCGCGTTGGCGAATACAAGGCTGCTATCCTCGTGGACGAAGTCCTCAAGCAGCAGCAGGTGGTCATCACCGGCTTCACCGTACCTGTGGAAGAAATCTTCAAAATACCCATCCTCGGCTTTGGTATGATGGGCGAATCCGACGCTCTGGTCATCGACACCGAAGAGATGCTCCAGCATTTCCAGGATCGTATCCATCTGCAAAATCGAGAGTCTTGACTTAGATGCCTTAAGGGGCATATTTAACCATTTCAGGTGTCGCTACAGACTTCATAGGGAATCCCGTGCAAATCGGGAGCGGACCCGCCGCCGTGACGCTCTGCCATTTCGTTTTCATTAAGCCACTGGTTCATACCGGGAAGGCGGAAACGAAGGAGCCAGCCGGAAGACCTGCCTGAAACAAATCGTCCCTTTCAGCCCGATTGCGGCGCTGGGAATAAAGACACAGCCCCTCGCGTAAACGAATGCGCGTCGGCCTTGCGCCTTCATCCCCGCCTTGCACTCGAACACAATTGAACGATTTGTTGGTAAAAAATGCCTCGGTGGTACGTGGGCTTACTACCAATAGGTACTTTAAAGGGATAATACGGTTCCCCTTTCTCAACACATGAGAGAGGGGTTTTCTATTTCCCGTAACCAGCCCCTCCTTTGTGAGGAAAAACATGACTCTTCAGCTTCGCGCTCTGAACCATGCGCTGTTATGCGCTCTGATCCTGCTTCTTGCTATTCCGGCACTTGCCGGACAGCACAAGGAAGGTCCGACTCAACAAGCCATAGTGCTTGCTGCCTTTGGTACGTCCTATCCTCAAGCGCTCGACTCCATCCTGAACATCAAGACACGAATCGAAAAAGCCAATCCGAACACCCCGGTCAAGCTGGCGTTCACATCTGATATCATCCGTAAAAAATGGCACAAACGCCAAAACGATACGGCTTGGCTCAAGGCCAACCCCACTGTCCCGCAAGAAGTCCTGTTCGTGAAAAACCCGCTGGCAACCATCGCGGATCTGCAAAACGCCGGATACAAGGACATCACCGTCCAATCGCTCCACGTCTTTGCAGGCGAGGAATTCGACGACCTCAAAAACACCATGATCGGCCTTCGCTCCATCCGCACCATCAAGGCCAAGTCCATACCATTCAAAAAACTCGGACTCGGACGCCCCGCCCTCGGTATGCCCGGCGATGTATATCCTTATACAGAAGACATCAAAACGGCAGCCAAGATCTTAAAGGCAGATGTTGAGCACGCCAAAAAAACGGGCGCAGCTCTTGTCTACATGGGACACGGCAATAGCTATTACTCCACCAGTGCCTACGCTGAGATACAACGAGAGATGCAGCGAATGTACGATTATCCGGTCTTCATCTCCTGCGTTGAAGGCTTTCCGGATTTTGACGACCTGCTGATCGGCCTCAAAACATCCGGTACAAAAAAAGTCCTGCTCAAACCGTTCATGGTGGTTGCAGGCGACCACGCTTCCAACGACATGGCGGGCGATGAAGATGATTCATGGAAGGTCATGCTGACCAAGGCTGGCTACTCGGTGACAACCGAACTCCGCGGCCTCGGCTCAGTGGACGTCTGGGCTGACATCTATGTCCGCCATCTAAAAGACGCCATGGCCCAAACCCACATGTTGCCGTAGGTAATTAATGACCGCTCCATCACGCACCAACGCCCGCACGGGGCTGATGATCGCACTGCTCGCCCTTGGCTTAGGTATTCTTGCGGTCATCACAACCGGCATGGGCTTCATTTCCATAGCACCCGGCGATGTCCTCGCCGTGCTGTGGGAGAGCGTGTGTGGTGTAGCGGGTTCCGTTGACGCACTCCATCAAAGTGTCATTCTCGAAGTCCGGCTCCCACGTATCCTGACCTCCGTCTCCGTGGGCTTCGGCCTGGCCGTGGCAGGTACGGTCTTCCAAGGTTTGCTTCTCAATCCTCTGGCCGACCCGTTCACCCTCGGCGTCTCATCGGGCGCTGCATTCGGTGCGGCACTGGCCCTGCTCCTCGGCCTGACATTTTTCGGCCCGACCACCCTCTGCCTCATGGCATTCCTCGGCGCCGTCATCACGCTTTTTGCAGTCATCGCCATGTCCGGACGCGACGGCGAGTTGTCGCCCACCAACCTTATTCTATCGGGCGTGATCGTCTCCGCCATCTTGTCGGCAGGCATCAGCTTCATCAAATACATGGCTGACGAACGTGTGGCCGCCATCGTTTTCTGGCTCATGGGCAGCTTCGTCTCCCGCACATGGACCGACGCCCTGCTCACCGCCGGAACCAGCCTCGCCGGATTTGCCATCTGTCTGTATTATGCCCGCGACCTCAATATCATGAGCCTCGGCGCACGATCGGCGAAAAGCCTCGGCGTCGACACTGGACGAGTTCGCCTCATCCTGTTGCTCACCGCCTCGCTCATCAGCGCGGTCTGCGTTTCCGTCTCCGGCATCATCGGTTTCGTCGGCCTCATCATCCCGCATCTCATGCGCTTCGTGGTCGGCCCGGACAATCGATGGTTGCTCCCCGCATCCGGCCTCGGCGGCGCAATGCTTCTCCTGTGTGCCGACACCACAAGCCGCGCCATTTTGCCCAACGAAGTGCCCATTGGCGTTCTCACCGCACTCATCGGCGGCCCAATTTTCTGCTGGATATTCACCCGCACCCGCTCCGGGAGACGTTATGAATAACCTCACTTACACAGTGCGAGAACTCTCCTTCGGCTATGGCCAAAGCGATATCCTCAACGGCCTGAATCTCACCTTCGAACCGGGCAAGCTCCACGCCATTGTCGGTCCCAACGGCAGCGGCAAATCCACCCTGCTCGACATCATGGCCGGACACCGCACGCCCACTTCCGGCACGGTCCTCATCAACGAAACAGCCGTCGAAGACCACACGCCGTCACAGCTGGCGCAACTGACGGCCATGGTTCCGCAGGAATTCAATTTCAATTTCCCCTTCACCGTCGTAGACGCCGTACTCATGGGCCGCCATCCGCATATCCCCCGTTTCTCGCGTCCATCCAATGATGACGCAACCATCGTCAAGAGCGCCATGAAAACCATGGATATCATCAACCTGGCCGACCGCCCCCTGTCCGAGCTTTCTGGCGGCGAAAAACAACGCACCGTCGTCGCCCGCGCATTGGCCCAAACCACCCCTGGCCTCTTGCTAGACGAACCTACTTCAAGTATGGACATCCGGCACGCGCTGGCAGCCATGACAGAACTCAGACGACTAGCCCATGCTGCAAACCATACGATCATTGTGGTGCTGCACGATCTCAACCTTGCTGCGGCCTTCTGCGACACCATGGTCATCCTGAAAAATGGCCGACTGCACACCCAGGGAACCGCAGCCGAAACACTGACCACCGAAACTCTCGAGGACGTCTTTGGCGTTCATGCCCAAATCACAGAAAAAACCGACTCAAGCGGTCTGGTCATTACATACGATTCCAAGGAAACCACCTAATGCGCTCTCTACTTCTCCTACTCCTCCTCTCCCTCTTCTCCACACCAGCCATGGCTGAACAAATAGCCGATGACGCAGGCACGACCTTTTTCTTCAAAAAACCATTTACCCGCGTTATCTCACTTTACGCAGCGCACACCGAAAACCTGTTCAACCTCGGCCTTGAAGCTCAAATCATCGGCGTCACCAACAACGAAGATTATCCATCCTACGCTCTCAGCAAACCCAAGTTCAGCACCAAGGACAGCGTAGAAAAATTTCTGGCCGCCAAGCCCGATCTCATCCTCATTCGGCCCATGCAGGACCGCGGCTACTCCGCCCTGTGGAACGCTCTGGAGAAACACGGCATCCGCGTCCTCGCCCTCCAGCCAAACTCCATCGACGAGATGTACACGTACTGGCGCAAACTCGGTCGGCTCACAGGCAAGGAAACCAACGCAGAACGTATGGTTGGAGATTTCAAGGAAGGCTTGGAGATCGTCAGCCAACGGCTCGAACGTATCCCGAACTCACAACGCCCCGGCGTTTTCTTTGAGTCCATCCACAGCAAATTCGCCACATTCTCTCCCGGCTCCATGCCCATCTTCGTTCTCGAAATGGCAGGCGGCATCAACGTCGCAAAGGATGCCCGCCCTCGGCACGGCACCAACATTGCCTATTACGGCCTGGAACGGCTGCTGGGAAAAGCGCCGAAAATCGAAATTTATCTCGCCCAGCTCGGCCCTATGAATCAGGTGGAGATCCGACAAATAATGAACGGTCCAGCCGCCTCCAGAATCAAGGCCGTGCGCGACCGCAACGTATTTCTGGTCGACGAACATCTTGTTTCTCGCCCCACCATGCGCCTGCTCAAAGGCATCGACACGGTGCACATGCTCCTGCACCCAGCGGGCAATCACTAACGACCTCTCTCCACAAAATTTATAAGGATACATTAGACATGACACAGAAAGGCACACTCTACGGCGTCGGCGTCGGCCCCGGCGACCCGGAACTCCTCACCCTCAAGGCGGTCCGCGTCTTGGGCGAGGTAGACGTCATCTTTGCCGCCGCCTCCACCAAAAATGATTACTCCACCGCCTATTCCATTGCCAAACCGCATATGAAAGAAGGCGTTCGCGTGGAGAACCTCGGTTTCCCCATGACCAAGGACAAGGACGAGCTTGAAACAGCATGGCAAGCCAATGCCGAAATCGTTGCCGCTGCCCTGAATCGTGGTGAAAATGCCGCGTTCCTGACGCTGGGCGATCCGCTGACATATTCCACCTACGGCTATCTCCAGCGCACCCTGTTGGCCAAAGATTCCACCATCAAGCTCCAAGCCATTCCCGGTATCACGTCGTTCCACGCCGCCGCATCCAAGATCGGGCTGGTTCTGGCAGAGTCCAAGGAATCTCTACTTATCACCTCCGGCGTCACCGACCCCGAAAAACTGGAAGCACAGCTTGACGCGGCTGACAATGCGGTTATCCTCAAGGCGTATAAGAATTTCGAGGAAATTCGCGCCACTCTGGAACGCCTCAGGCTGGCCGACAAAACAGTGCTCGTTTCGCGTCTCGGCATGGACGACGAATCCATTCTCATGGATATCAGGGACGCACCCAAGACACCGCACTATTTCTCACTGGCGCTGGTAAAAAAGAACAAGAAATAATGAAAACAGCCATTGTCCTCGCCGCATTCGGCTCTCGACATGAGAACGCCAAAGCCTCGCTCAATCACATCGTCAAGCGGGTAAAAGAGGCGCACCCAGACACCCCCGTGCGCGTGGCCTACACGTCGAAGATCATTCGCGGTCACATGAAAAGAGCGGGCGAGGCTGTCGATTCCGTCCCCGATACGCTGGATAAACTGTTGGCCGAAGGCATCACCCACGTTGCCCTGCAATCCCTGCACCTGATCCCCGGCAATGAATTTCATGAACTGCTGTCCCTCGCCAATGATCTCATGCTCAAGGACGGCGGTTTCAATCGTGTCGAAGTCGGCTTCCCTCTCGTCGCAGGCGAAGCAGGCATCGAAAAAGTCGCGGACGCCATCATGTCCATCGGGCTGGAAGGCAAAGGCGATAACGACGCAGTCCTTTTCATGGGTCACGGCTCCCGGCACGACGGCAATATTTATTACGAAGCGCTGCACCACGCCTTCCAAGACCGCGACAAGTCCATTTACATGGGCGTCATGGAACACACCGAAGAAGCAGGCATCGACGCCATCATCGCTCGTTTCAAGACTGACAACATCAAGAAGGCCTACTTACTCCCATTCCTCTTCGGCGCAGGCTGGCACGTTGCCCGCGATATGGTCGGCGATGGCGAAAACAGTTGGAAAGTCCGCCTCGAAAACGAAGGTGTCAGCTGCGAATGTGTCCTCAAAGGCGCAGGCGAATACGATAGACTCGTCACCATTTGGTTGAAGCACCTAGAAGACGCCATCAAACGCATGAGCCGCTGTTAGTAAGAATGCCTCCCCCAGACCCCCAACCCCATCTCCCTTCCTAAACTTTTTGTAAGCGCATTCGTGCGGTTATCGGGTAGAGAGTAATGGTGCTCTCGGGTGGTCGTGTTTTCGATTGAGGTGAGTTTTTTGGTTGAAAGAATGGTTTCCATATCATCATTTACAGTCCTATGCCCCATAGGCTAGTCTCCCGGCATCAACGGAGAAATTTGTGAGTATACTTGTCCATACACATGACGGCGGCCAGTTCGCCCTTGATCCACACCAGGGTGATACTCTGGCAAAGACCATCTTCCTGAGCCGACTTTGGCAAGGGGTGGCCTTGTGTTCCGGTCTGGGCAAGTGTGGGCTGTGTCGTGTGCGCTATATTTCCGATGCACCGGAGTCCAACCGGGATGAGCTGAAGAAGCTTGGGCAGGAAGCGTTGGACAACGGCTGGCGGCTCTCCTGTTTGCACCCTTCAGAAGTATGCGAAGTTGAAATCCCCGCACCTGTCCGTAGCCAACGAGCTGTCACTTCACTGGCTGAAAAATTCGGTGATTTCGCCCTTGCCGTAGACCTTGGCACCACATCGATTCACTGGACCGTACTTGTTGACGGCGAACGTGTTGCATCCGGCCAGGAACTCAATCCGCAGACCGGACTTGGCTCCGAAGTCATGTCCCGCCTCGCTGCCGCAGCCACGGCCGAAGGCCGCGCTGTCCTGCGAGCATTGGTCGTGGATCGGCTCACCGAACTGGCAACCATAGCCGCCAGCAACCAGAACGGCGTCTGCACATCATTGGCCGTATCTGGCAACTCGGCCATGACCTATATTTTGCTCGGCAAAGAACCGGACGACCTCGCCACCGCGCCTTACGAACTTTCCTACACTGGTGGCGATGAAAATAAACTCGACGCAGGCCTACCGTCCGCATATATCCCGCCGCTCCTCGCTCCCTTTGTGGGCGCGGACCTGAGCGCGGGCCTGACCGCCATCGAGCATGGTGGCGAACCTGAGTACCCGTTCCTTCTGGCCGACCTCGGCACCAATGGCGAATTCATCCTCGCCCTATCGCCGGACGAACGAATTTGCGCCAGTGTCCCCATGGGGCCAGCCCTTGAAGGTGTCGGTCTTTCATTTGGACGCACTGCTGGTCCCGGCGCTATAACCAGCTTTCAACTGACGCCGAAAGGTTTGGTTCCACGCTATTTTGGAGAAGCCTCGGACGGCCCTCCCGGCATGACGGGAACCGCCTATTTGTCGCTCACGGCCACCCTGCTTCGGCACGGTGTACTTGACGAGTCCGGCCAGTTCGGGCAGGGAAACACTCCGCTTTCTGCAAAGCTGGCTGCACACCTGACCACCATTGCCGATGAACCTGCTTTCAAGCTGGATGATGGATTATATCTCCCGGCCTCAGATGTGGAAGAAATCCTCAAGGTTAAAGCCGCGTTCAACCTCGCCATGTCCGAACTACTGCACGAAGCAGAACTTGGACCATCGAAGCTGGCCGCCATTTACATTGCCGGAGCCTTGGGCGAACATGTCAGCCTCGACGATTTGGAGACCATCGGTTTCCTGCCGCCCGGCTGCAAAGCCAAGACAATCAAAGCAGGCAACACGTCACTTCAGGGCACCGAACTGCTTCTGACCGACACCGGAGCGCGCCCCTTTGCAGAGTCGCTGCCGAACACAATAACCGCGTTGGATCTGGCCGCTGATGAAACCTTCGGCGACCGATTCCTCAAAAGGATGCGTTTTACTTATGTCGATTGATTTACTTTTCCCTCCCCTCACGGCAGACAACGTGGCCGAACTTGAGCGCTTTGGCGGTATCCTGAAAAAGGTCTGGCCCCTGAAAGCCAAGCACCGCGATCACCTCAAGTATGACATTAGAGATATGTCACGCAGTCTGACCAGCGAGCGTTCAGATCGGAAGGCGGAGTACATGAGCGACGCCAAGTTCCTGTCGCCCTACCTCACCTATTTCCTGCCGTGGAACCTCTACCGCATGTCCCGCCTGTTTACCGGTCTTGAGCTGGATATCCCGGACGGTGGCGATATCGTCGACCTCGGTTCCGGACCGATAACAGCCGTCATCGCCCTGTGGATGTCGCGCCCGCACCTGCGTGAACGCAAACTGAATTTCACCTGCATGGACCGCGCACCGAAATCCATGCAAGCCGGACTCAAGCTCTTCACCGCCATGGCGGGCACGGACTCCCCGTGGCGCATCAAAACGGTCAAGGCAGTCTTCACCGACCGCATCAATCGCAAAGCGGACCTGATCATTGCGGCCAATGCCCTCAATGAACTGGACTGGTCAGGCAGAACAACGCGTCCTCAGGCTGAGAAGCTCACCAAACACCTGAAGAATTCGCTCAAAGAGACAGGCCGAATCCTCCTCATCGAAACAGGTGTCCGCCTCACAGGTAGGATCATCGCCGAAATGCGCTCCCAGATGCTGGAGAACGGATTCAGCCCCATCGCGCCGTGCCCGCATACGGTTGAATGCGCCATGCCTTCCCTCGGCAAAGGCGCACCGTGGTGCCACTTCAATTTCTCGGTCAAAGGCGCGCCCAAATGGCTCCAGATGTTGTCCGGCGAGGCCGATCTTGAAAAAGATGGCGTCTCCATGAATTTCATCTATGTGTCTCGCAAAGGCGGCAAAGAGTTCGAAGCGGTCCGCACCATCTCTGAACCTTTCCGAGTACAAGGCGGACAAGGGCAGTACTCTTGTTCCGACAAAGGCCTGACGCTAGTGGAATACCCAAATGGGCAAGACCCGCTGGCTCCTGGTGAACTCTTCGTTCCCCAATGGCCCGAGAAGCCCAAGACCGACCTTAAATCAGGTGCGATCACCCTCCCTTACAAGGGCAAGACCGCAAAGAAATAATGAACATCGTCGACCTTGGACTCATCGGCTACGACGAAGCCGAAGCCATGCAGCTTGAAACGCTTTCAAGCGTCTTAAGCGATGAAAAGCCCAATACGCTTTTCATTTTGGAGCATCCAAAGGTCATTACACTCGGGCGTCAGGGCGGGGCCGAAAACCTGCTTGTCGACGAAAATCTTCTGCGCAACGAAAGCATCGAATTGGTGCAAACAACGCGCGGCGGCAACATCACCTGCCACTTCCCCGGCCAGTTGGTGGCATACCCCATCTGGCGGGTGGAAAAGCGGCCCGGTGGCATGAAGAAATTTTTCCATGACATGGAAGAAGCGGTCATTAACACCTGCGCGCATTTTGGCGTCACTACGCAGCGACGCCCCGGCCACCCCGGCGTGTGGGTAGACGAAGCTCGAAAAATATGCTCAATGGGCATCGGTGTCCGCCGTTGGGTTACCTACCACGGCCTTGCCCTCAATGTAGGGCGCGACGTCAGCCTGTTTAACAAGATCACCCTGTGCGGCATCCAGGGAGCGACCCCAACGTCGCTCAGCCAGGAAGCCGGACGCGACATTGAAATCGAGGAAGCCAAGCATGTCTTCGCCCAAGAATTCCGAAAAGCCTTTGCGGATTCCGCCGTGGCTTCGGATCAAGCTCCCCAAGAGTGAAAATTTCTCCTGCACTTCCGGCCTGATAGAAGACCTGAAACTCAATACAGTCTGCCAGTCCGCCAAGTGTCCCAATAAGTGGGAATGCTTTTCCAAGAACGTGGCAACCTTCCTCATCATGGGCCGCAACTGCACGCGTAACTGCGCCTTCTGCAACATCGCCCCCGGTGAAATGCTGCCCATCGATCCCGATGAACCCGCTCGCGTGGCCGAGGCCGCAAAGCGTCTCGAACTCAAGCACGTGGTCATCACTTCCGTCACCCGCGACGACCTGCCCGATGGCGGTTCCGCTCACTTCGCCGCCACCATCATGGCCGTGCGCGAAACCATGCCCGACTGCACAATTGAAGTTCTCATTCCTGATTTCCAAGGCGATGACGATGCCCTCAGAACTGTCCTCGAAGCCGGACCGGACGTTCTCAATCATAATCTCGAAACTGTACCGGATCTCTACGATGAAATCCGACCACAGGCAGATTATCAGCAGAGCCTTGCCCTCCTCACCCAGTCCAAGATCATCGCGCCCGATATCCCGACAAAGAGCGGCATCATGGTCGGCCTCGGTGAAACCGACGCCCAAATCCTGCCCGTTCTCGACGACCTCGCCGCCATCGGCTGCGATATCGTGACCATCGGCCAATACATGCAGCCCACCCGCGAACACCCGATGGTGAAACGGTACGTGGAGCCGGAAGTATTCGATGTGTATGCGGAAGAAGGAACAAAACGGGGCATCAAACATATGTTCAGTGCCCCGTTGGTACGGTCGAGCTATAATGCCGAGAAGTTCGTCTAGAGCGTCTTAAGCTTGAAAAGCCCTAGAGGCTCTGATGCATTTCTTTGAAATAATGAGTCATTATTTCAATTCTTCATCTTGATTCAAGATGGAAATGCGGTAACTAGAAATTCCAGTCACGAATTCTAAGATCAATCTTCGGTATCCCTGTATAACGATCGATCTTCGGCGTGAAGGCAAAGCGCAGGAGTTTGCCCTTTAGATTGCGTGGGAACACTTTGCCCATTCTCCATAGTTTTCCGGGAAGCTTTGCGTCGGATTCACCATCCGCCAAAGTGAGTTTGACGTGCTCGTGTTCGCGTCCGAAAGTTCGGTATTCGGCCACTGTAACCACGGATGAACCAAATACCGGCTCCGGGTTGCCCATGCCGAATGGTCCCAACATTTCAAGCTCTTTTAAGAGCGTATGGGTGATGTCCGCAAAGGGTAATTCACTGTCGAGCTTCAAGGTCGGTGTCAACGGGTCTGGCCCGAGATCATCGATGACGTATTGGTTAAATTGCTCACGCAACGCATCAAGGTTCTCCGGCACAATGGACATACCAGCAGCCTGCTTGTGACCGCCGAATGTAGTCAGCAACGGACTGACCGATTTAAGACTCTCATGCAAATCAAATTCGGAGATACTACGCCCTGATCCTTTGAGGAGTTTACCGTCTTCCGTCGAACAAAGTATGAGCGTTGGCCGATAATATTTCTCCACCACGCGTGATGCCACAATGCCAATAATGCCGGGGTGCCAATGATCTGCATACAGCACCAAACCGGCCATATCTTTCATGGATTCGGCCTGAGCAAATGCTTCTTCAGAAATTTCCTGCTCCTGCCGACGGCGCTCCATATTGATGGAATTCAATTCCTCGGCAATGGGTATGGCCGCGTCAAACGAATCGGAAAGCAACAGATCAAGCGCCTTGGTAGGATCGCCCATACGCCCTGCCGCATTGATACGCGGAGCGAGATTGAACCCGATCTGTCCAGCCGCAAGTTCCGCACCCCGCTCGTAATCACTGACCACCTTGAGGGCCGCCATACCGGGGCGTTTTGCTTCCTTGATATGCAGCAAGCCGTTCTTGACTAGAATACGATTCATGCCCTTAAGTTTCACCACATCAGCGACTGTTCCGAGAGCCACGAGATCAAGCAAAGGCCGCCAATCCACAGGTTCGCCCGGCAGCAGTTTGTTAAGCGCGGTCATTATAAGTAATGCCACACCAACGCCTGCCAAATCGTCATACGGGCCGCCCTCTTTCAAGCGCGGATCACAAATAGCGTCCGCATCGGGCAACTCATCGCCGGGAATATGGTGATCAGAAACAACCACAATCATACCCAGTTCGCGAGCGCGGGCCACTGGCTTGATGTCCGATATGCCGCAGTCCACGGTCAGGATCATCTCGGCACCGTCGGCAGCAAGCCGCTCTACGCCAGCGACGTTCATGCCATAGCCTTCTTCCAAGCGATTGGGCAGGTGATGCATGATCTCAATGTCATGCATCTTGAGAAATTCTTTCACAAGGGCTGTGGAAGTGATGCCATCCACGTCATAATCACCCCAGACCGCGAGCTTTTTACCGTCTTTCAAACCAGCGGCAAGCACTTCGGCAGCCTCGGTCAGGCCGGGGAGTTCAGCGGGATTGGCGAGATGGCGCAGGCCGGGACTGAGAAACGTGTCCATATCTTCTAATGAAGTGAGACCACGATTCCACAGGATATCAATAACAACGGGAGATACAGACAATTCTTCTGCCCAAACAGCAGCTTCCGATGGTGTCGGACTCTCCCGGCGGGCTTTCCATATACAGGGCAAAATTTTTCCTAAGTATTATGACAACAAACGAACGAACTGTTCGATATCTTCTGATTCAGCTAAATCTTCAGCGGTTTCCATGACCTCAACCATATCCAGTTCCATGTCCGGGCACAGAGCCTCAACACGGCCTACAAACGGACCTTCCGGGTCTTCCACCGCACGAGCCGCGTAATCTGCCAAACAGAGTATTGTTGCCTCCCCGGAATGCTCTGGAGCGAGCGCCGGAGCGTGGTGCCAGTTCACGGGTTCTACCAGATCGGCTGGCAAATCCCAGGACTTGAGGACCAAGGCACCGACCACTGCATGGTCAATGCCCCAATAATCATCCTCGGCCTCAGCATCGAGAATCTCTTTTTCCTCAGCCAATTCATGCATGGCTTGCCAATCATCCGGCCGACGCATGGCCGTAATCAACTTGCCGATGTCATGGAGCAACCCTGCGGTAAACATATTGTCCGGGTGGCCGACATCGGTCTTACGAGCCAGTTCCTTGGCAATCATGGCTACGAGAAATTGATGCTGCCAGTACTGGCCCAAGTCGAAATCCGTGGGCATGTCATATTTATTGGTCAACCCACTCACGCCAAGAGCGAGGACGATATTGCGAATCTCGCTCATGCCGAGGACGGCAGCGGCGCGTGGTACGGACTGTACTTCGGCCTGAAGACCGTAATAGGCAGAATTGGCGAGGCTCAAAATGCGTGTGGTCAGCCCCTGATCCTTGCTGAGCGTCTCACCCACTTCTTCGAGGGAGGCTAAGGACAAAGCGCCTGTCTGGATAAAAAGCTGCTTGAGGACCTCAGGAGAAAAGGGCAAATCTTCCCGCATTTTGGGAAGTTCACGTAGAAAACTTTGTATCTTTTCCTGATTCATGGGAACTCCCTGTCATCCGCCAGCTAAGGGGTCCTTGGAACGCCTAAAGGCGTCATGCATGCCAGTTTTTGATTATAGCTTAATGGGCTTTGCTGTTCCACCAGAATTTTTCGCCTTGGCACCATTTTCAGTACTCTTGGGCTTGGCGGCAGGTTGAGCACCACCTTCGCCGCCGATATGTCCTCGGCTTTTGAGAAAGGCCAGGAACATTTTGCTTTCCTTGAGGTTCGGATTGATCTTCAAGCTTTTTTCCAAATACTTGACACAATCCTCCACTTCACCTTTTTCATAAAAACAACGCGCAATGTTATGGAACAGATGCTCGTCATCGGTGACAAGTTCCTCGGCCCGCAAGTAGTATTGCAGCGCCTGATCATACATCTTGTTCTTGCGCATGTTCACGCCGAAATCATTGAAAAGGTGTTTGTGCTCTTCTTCAAAAGCCGCTTCAAGGTCCACGATGCGTTCAAAAATATCGTTGGCTTTGACCTGATCGCCGCGATCCAGATAGGTCAGCCCAAGGCCGAAGTTGGCGCGGACGTTTTCCTCGTCAACATTCGTGGCCTGCTTGAACTCAAACTCCGCGCTATACGCAGCCCCACGTTCACGATGTTTTTCGCCACGCACGATGGTATCGTCCATCTGCTTCATGGCGGGGAAAACCGTGGACATGTAGAACTCAGGTTCGGGATTGTATTTGGTAAGAAAATCGTCGCGTTCGATGGTCTCTTTGGGACCGGAAGGAATATAGTTGGCATTGAGCGGCTGAACAACGATTGAACCATCGTCCTGTTCGTCACCACTCCAATAGCTCTTCTGAATGGTCCGACGCTGGGTGGTTCCTGTCCCGACTTTGGCAACAGTCTGCGAAGAAAAGACCCCTTTGATCTTTTCTGCGCCGTCCCGGACAATAGTCTGACCGGTCACAACCTTTTCGCCTTCTTCAGTCATGCAAAACCCCTTATACGCCGTGTTCCATTTCCTCGATAATAGCGAGAGCTGCGTCTCTTGGAGACGCTGCGCCTGTGATGGGCCGTCCCACCACCAGAAAATTTGATCCGTTCTTCACGGCTTGCGCCGGAGTCACGACCCGCCTCTGGTCATCCCCTGCAGAAGCTGCGGGACGAATACCCGGTGTCAGGCAGATGAACTCGGGACCGCATGCGGACTTGATCCTCTCGGCCTCAAGACCGGAACAGACCACCCCATTCAGGCCATATTGCTTGGCTTTCACAGCGAGGTCAAGGGCCATCTCAGACGGCTCGGGTGCTCCATCGACCGGAAGATCACCTGCAGCCATGCTGGTGAGTATGGTTACAGCCAGTACCAGCGGTGGTTGCACACCATCTGCTACGCCTTCTACACACCCTGCCATAGCGGCTTGAGCCATGCGTTCACCACCCAGAGCGTGGATATTAACCATATCCACACCAAGGCGCGCGGCGGAGCGAACAGCACCCTGCACGGTGTTGGGAATATCGAAAAACTTCAGGTCCAAAAAGACCTTGAAGCCCATTTCCTTAAGGCCAGAAATGACAGCCGGACCTTCAGCGGTGAAGAGTTCCAGCCCAACTTTCATCCACAGCGCAGCCCCTTTGAGGGACTTAGCCATAGCCAAAGAGGACTTGGCATCCTTGAAATCGAGTGCAACGACCAACTCAGCCATCATCGCCCCAGGTGTCCATAATGTTATTCAAAATACCGGGCCGTAGACTCGGCTTGCAGCGACCAGCCAGGTAGACGGCTTTCAGTTCCTGATACGCTTCTTCCAGATCGTCATTGACCACCCAGTTATCGAAGAACCGCGCCTGCTCCATCTCGCCTGTGGCATTGCCAAGACGACGTTCAATAGACTCAGCGGAATCCGTACCACGCCCTTCCAGCCTGCGAACCAGTTCCTCGCGGGACGGCGGCAGCAGAAACACAAAGGTACCTTTGTAAAACGTTTTTTTAAGCTGCTTGGCACCCTGAACATCGATATCAAAAAGAACATCTCTGCCCGCATCAAGCATATCAATCACAGGCTTGGTGGCCGTGCCGTAAAAATTCCCATGGACGTCGGCCCATTCGCAGAACTCGCCCCGGCTGCGCATAACAACAAAGGTTTCGCGGCTCACAAAATTGTACTCACGCCCATTTATTTCCTGCCCACGTGGCTCACGCGTCGTATACGACACAGAGAAGCCGAAATTGGGAAACTCTTTTCTGAGCATCTCAATAATCGTGGATTTACCAGTACCGCTAGGAGCGCAGACAACAAGAACCTGGCCCAAGCGGCTTATATGATCATCTGGAGTCATTTATTCCCCCTCGTCCGCACTAAAACGCTGGCCGATAGTCTCGGCCTGGATAGCGGACAAAATGACGTGATTCGAGTCGGTAACAATAATAGCGCGCGTCTTTCTACCCTGAGTGGCGTCGATAAGACGGCCCTCCTGACGGGCATCTTCCCTGAGACGACGCATGGGCGCACTGGACGGCAGGGCGATGGAAATCACCCTGTCCAGCACGACGAAATTACCAAAACCGACGTTGAGTAATCCCTGTTTTTGCATATTAC
>JAFLJT010000246.1 GCA_022712855.1 Pseudodesulfovibrio sp.
AAGGCCCGATTGCTGCGTTGCTGCAAAAAGATCAGATCCTAACGTACAGGAAGTACGCTTCGGCCCTGATCTTTTTTTGCGCCTTGCACTCGAACCTTTCTCAGCTGCCTGCCAGATTAGGTTTGTCATCAATCTGAGGCCACCCGATGTATCGGGTGGCCTTTTGACGTTGTGCTGGAGAGAATACAAAAGAAAAGACCATCGATTTCTCGATGGTCTTTAAATATGTGGAGCTGTCGAGCAGGATTGAACTGCCTACCTCGTCCTTACCAAGGACGCGCTCTACCAACTGAGCTACGACAGCCTCTGGTCAGGCTTAACGAAATGATGGGCCGACCGTTAGTCGGCCCATCGGGGAATTTCGTTATTTGGTCGGGATGAAAGGATTTGAACCTTCGGCCCCTTGACCCCCAGTCAAGTGCGCTACCAGGCTGCGCTACATCCCGACGCGAAGGAGTGTCTATCTGTGTGAAGGGTAAATTGTCAATCCCTTTTTGGAAAAAAATGTCAACATCATGACTTTTTTTAATAAATAGTATGAAGAGACGCTCGGTTTTTAAAATAATAGCTGCAAAAAAGATGAGAAAAGATTACATTTATAATGGTTAATCTGTGTCACTGAGTATACATATACAAACAACGGATGAATTTTTTGTGTTTGAGAGACTTTCACAATGCCTGAATTTAAGGCGTGTGAAAGGGAGAGAGTCACTTTAATCCTCAATAAATCAGGGGAATTATTATGTCTGAAGACGCCTTAAAAGATATTAATCAGTTTCTGACCTTCACTTTGGGCAAAGAAATTTTCGCTCTGGATATCGGGACTGTCAGGGAAGTGCTGGAACTGACGTCCATCACGAAAATCCCTCGTACGCCGCCATTTATGCGCGGTGTCATCAACTTGAGAGGCCATGCCGTTCCGGTTGTTGATATGCGTCTCAAGCTTGGCATGTCCAAGGGCGAAGACACTGTCGACACTTGTATTATCATTGTTGAAATTGAATTCGACGGTGAATACACAATTATGGGCGCATTGGTTGACTCCGTGCGCGAGGTGTTCGAGATGACTCCCGACACCATCGAACCTGCTCCCAAGATGGGCGCTGCCATCAATGCAGAGTATATCAAGGGTATGGGCCGCCAGAACGAGCAGTTCATCATTATCATTGATATCAGCAAGATCTTCTCTGCTGAAGAACTTGCCATGGCCAAGGAAATCGCAGGAATCGGCGGCGGAGAAGACCAGCTTCCGACCGAAGATGCAGGCGAGGCCGTCATTACCCTTTAGGGAAACAGCAATAAACAAAAAAGCCTCCGCTCGAAAGAGTGGAGGCTTTTTTTGCCTTTCAGGCTGCAGATAAAGGTCCAATATCTCTGCTGTCGTTATCTCTAAGACTGGAAGGAACCAGCCTAAGAGCTAGCGCTACGTCGTTGCTGCAAAAAGATCAGACCCTAACGTACAGGAAGTACGAGTCGGCCCTGATCTTTTTTTGCGTCGAGCACTCGAACCTTTCTCAGCAGCCTGACAGGTTAGAATGTATTTATTCTAGTTGAACATCTTGTCCCAGGAAATCTGTCCCTGTGCCTTTTTAGGGTTTCTCAGTAGGACGTAGACTGCGCCAGCGCCTCCATCGATGGGTTGGGCGGTGCAGAATGCCAGAACCACGCGCTTGAGCGGATCAAGGGTCAACCATCCCTCTGTCTCCCGTTTGAGGACGCTTTGCCCGCCAGGGGAATTTATGCCCCTGCCTGTGACGACAAGGACGCAACGGTGGTTTTGCTGGTAACTTTCGCGGATGAAGAACAGCAGGCTTTCCTGGGCCTGATCCGAGGTCATGCCGTGCAGGTCCAGTTTGGCTGCCACATTGAGAGAGCCAGCCTTGAGCTGTTGGAATGTCTTGATGTCCAGACCACGCACATAGCCGTACATAAAATCTTCAGTGTATTCGAGTTCGAATTCGACATCGCCTCTGAGGAATCGCTGCAAATCCTTTTGGGCGCGCTCCTCGGGGTCGATAATGGTTGTTTTAGTTGAGAGTTTGGCTTTGGGCGCGACCTGTCGACCGCCTTGTCCCTCGATTTGTTGGACGCCTTGCATGGCTGACATGAAGACTTCTTCGTCTTCTGGTTCTTCGAGTACAACTTCCGGCTTGGGGGCTGCCTTTTTCTCGTAGGGCAGAGAGTAGACATCTCCTTTTTCTTTCTTGAAAGAAACGGCCTTGAGGTCGCCTAAATCCTTGATGCGCTTTTTCTTACCCATGTGTCTCTCCGATGTGGATGGTCATTTTGTATTCAAAGGCACCGCGTTTTTTTTTGGTGCTCATATTCATCACTGTCTCACCGTCCATATACATATGATTAACTGGACTTCCGCCGCAGCCTTCAGTAAAGACCCTGTTTGCACATCGACTTAATGAATGGTCGAATAATGTCAAGAATACAGGCTGTTCAAAAATGTGTGAGTGCAAGGCGCAATAAAAGGACAAGGCCGACGCGTACTTCCTGTACGCTAGGGTTTGATCTTTTTGCAGCAACGCAGCAATCGCGCATTTTTCAACAGTCAGAAAGTGAGGACTTATATGCTGACCATAGAAGACTTGCATGTCAACATCGGAGATAAAGCGGTTCTGCAAGGAATCAATCTCGAGATAAAAGAAGGCGAGACATTTATACTTTTCGGACCCAATGGTTCCGGCAAGACATCGCTTCTGATGGCCTTGATGGGTTTCTCCGGGTACGATGTACTCAAAGGTAAGATAACTTTCAAGGGCGTAGATATTACGAATGCTCCTATGTACGAGCGCGCACGACTCGGCGTAGGTATGTCGTTTCAACGCCCGCCAACTATTCACGGATTACGCACCCGCCATCTGGTGCAGATGTGTTCCCGCAAGGGTGAGATAAACCCGGAACTGTTGGCCGATATCGTCAATATGACCGAATTTCTGGACCGTGACATCAACGCCGGCTTCTCCGGTGGCGAAATCAAGCGCTCCGAACTTTTGCAGCTCATGGCTCAGCAGCCTGATCTGGTTCTCTTTGACGAGCCGGAATCCGGCGTGGACATGGAGAACATGCAGTTGGTCGGCAAAGTCGCTCGCGATGTTCTCGACGGCAACTTCAATGTGACGCCGGACCTGAGCCTCAAAGAGCGCAAGAAACGGACTAAGACCGCCGGGCTGATTATCACCCACACTGGGTATATCCTCGATTACGTCAACGCCGACCGCGGTCAGGTGCTCTATGAGGGCCAACTGTGTTGCGAAGGGCGGCCCCGGGATATCCTTGATCACATTCGCGAGCACGGCTATCAGGAATGCGTGCGTTGCATGAACTAACAACTCCGTATGGAGAATCGATATGAGTAAAGTTGACCTTTCCGAATTCAAGTTCGATGGCCTTGAGCAGGAAGCCATTGGTGACCTGACCGAATTGTCCCAAGAAGATCAGGACCAGCTGCTGATGGCAGGTATTGTCTCTGATTTGGGTATCCGTTCCGCTTCCTACTTGCAGATGGACCAGTCTACAGTGCATTGCAAGTCCACCAACGACGATGTCGAGATAATGGACATCAAGGATGCGCTGGAGAAGTACGATGGCCTGAAGGAGTACTTCTGGACGCTGGTAGACAAAGACAAGGATGAGTTCACTCAAGCTGCCCATGACAACTTGCATGGCGGCTACTTCATTCGCGTTAAAGCCGGTGCCAAAATCAAGGAACCGATCCAGTCCTGCTTGATGCTCAAGTCAGAAAACGTTGGGCAGAATGTCCATAATATCGTTATCATTGAAGAAGGCGCAGAGGCGCACATCATCACTGGCTGTTCCGTTGCACATGGAACCAAATCTGGCGCTCATCTCGGCATCTCTGAATTTTTCGTGAAAAAGAATGCATCCCTGACCTTCACCATGGTGCACAACTGGGGCGAGAACGTGGCTGTACGGCCCCGTTCCGCAGGTATTGTGGAAGAGGGCGGCAAGTTCCTTTCCAACTACGTACTGCTGAAGCCCGTCAAGGACTTGCAGATGTACCCGACCATCACCATGAATGGTGAAAACTCCGTTGCCCGCTTCAATTCCGTTGTTGTGGCGCCTGAGGGTTCTCTTTTGGATATGGGTAATCGTGTCATCATGAACGCGCCTAATACACGGTGTGAGATCATCGCTCGGACCATTGCAGCCGGGGGAACGATCATCAATCGCGGGCACATTGCGGCCAACTGTGTGCCGAGCAAAGGTCATCTGGAATGTCAGGGGCTTATCCTTGGTAACGGCCGCATCTGGGCCATCCCCGAACTGGACGGCACAGCGGAGGGCGTAGAGCTTTCCCATGAGGCATCTGTGGGCAAGATCGCGCAGAATGAGATCGAATATCTCATGGCACGCGGCATGGATGAAGACGAAGCGACCTCGACGATTATTCGTGGTTACCTTAATACGGACATCATGGGACTGCCGCCGAAGTTGCAAGAAGCCATCGATAAGCAGATCGAAGAGTTGCAGATGTCTGATGCAATGTAATTGGCTACTATACATATGATTTATTAAGGCGAGGTCGAAAGGCCTCGCCTTTATGTTGACTGATGGGTCAATGGCCTAATAATATACGAGATTACACTTGAACAAAGCGCTTTGTCGTACTACTCAAGGTGCTGCTATTCATTGGGTGGCAAAGATTGGGGCGGTTTTAAGGGTTTTGGTTGTGGAATGAGTGTGAAGAGGGAGTTTTTGATGTCGAAAAAGGAAAAAATACTGATTGCAGCCCAAGAGCTTTTTGCTCGGTGCGGGTATGCTGGCACGACCATGAAAATGGTAGCAGAGCAAGCCGGGGTGGCTTCAGGGTTGGTCTTTCATTACTTCGACAACAAGGAAACTCTGTTCATGTCGGCGGGCAGTGAGCTGATCGATACCATGATCGGTGTTCTGCGCGATAAGCTTGCAGACAGCCACAACGGGTGCGAGGCGCTGGGAACTTTTGTGAAAGCGTACCTCGAATTCACCATTGAAAATGAAAAAACATTTCCGACCATTATTCGATGTTCGCCTTTTAGTGATGATAATCCGGATCTCGATCGCCAGAAGATTGGTGCAAAATTCAGAGAACTCATCGACATGGTTGAAGAAATCCTTCGCCAAGGCATCGAAGATGGTTCCATTGTTGATCTTCCGGTCACCCAAACAGCCTTCATGGTCTACGCGAATATCGTTGGCGCAGTCCGTACTCGGTTCCTGACACCGTATGATATCCCCGGACTGTACGATGAAGCGTGCGATTTTATCATGCGCAGCGTTTGTACCCCCAAAGGGATCAATCTCTAGTCATCTTGAAGCGTACGCTTCCTCCTGAATATGCCTGGATATAAAGGACATCTTGCCGGTGGGCTATTTTTCGCCGTCATGGGAATCGTCGGTGCAGTTATGCTCGGCTGGCTGGTCTTTGATCCGCTCATCGCCATTGGCCTGACTGGCTTCTGTCTGCTTGGCGCACTCTTTCCTGATGTGGATACCAATTCCAAGGGGCAGAACCTGTATTATGCGGTGTTCGCTGCCATAGACTTGGGACTTATCATTCAAAAGCACTACATGTGGGCGGCCTGGCTCGGCTTCTTTTCCATGCTTCCGGCCATCGGATCACACAGAGGGTGGACCCACACATGGTGGGCGATGCTGCTCGTGCCGTTGCCTATCCTCATTATGCCAGCTTTCATGCTCGGGACCGAGGCCGCACAGGGTTTTATCCCGTTCTATGCAGCCTTCGGTACCGGGTATTTCTCCCATCTGCTTCTGGATGGGGAGTTCAAGTGATCTTCATGATCATTGTTTAGTCATCACACGCACATTTGGCTGTCTTAGCGGCCCACGCAAGTGCTTCTTCAAGCTTTTCAGGGGCGTAGAGCTCAAGCTTGCAGTCCATGAGCGTTTCGCCGACCTTGGCGCCCCAACGCACCCAGTTCGGGCCGCCGACAATGGCAACTCTTGCGAAGTCATTGCGGTGCTTAATGCCGAACTTGGCGTCTTCCCACATGGCTTTGAGGCTGAAGCCTTCAAAATCCTCATCCATGAATAAAAGGATGTTTGCTACCTCAAATTCATCGAGGATTTTTTGCAAGGCGGGAATCCAGACCTCTTTGTAATCTGTGTCCGTGAGTGTGCCCGTGGCACGTACTGCCAGCATTTGTTCAGTCGATTCGGGCATAATGGTAATCATGGTGCTTCTCCTTGTATGAATTTTCCACACAAAGAATACCACGCCTATGGCGCGATGCCTAGGTTAACCCAAAGGATGAACAGGAAGGAAAATCAGGATAAAAGGGAGCGGTAGAGATCCATGTACTTTTTAGCCATGGTCGTGTCGGTGAATCGCATGATCGTTTTTGAACCATGTTCGACGAGACTACCAGCAAGGGTGCTGTCGTTGGCGATTCGGGCGATGGCAGTGGCAAGTTCTTTGGCGTCACGGTTACGGAAAACCAAGCCGTCATGTTCGTGGGTGACTAATTCGAGGTTGGAAGGCAGATCGGATGTGATCACCGGAATACCAGATGCCCACCCCTCTTTGATCACGGCATTGGAGCCTTCTCCGTCAACCGAGGGGACTGTCAGGATGTCAATTTCCGGGAGGACTTCACGGCTGTCCCTATACCCAAGGAAAACTATCGATTCGGCAAGACCGAGCTTGTCGGCTTGGATCTTGAGTTCCTGGAAAAGGGGACCATCACCAGCGATGAGACACTGCCAATCCGGCATGGAATCATCTTTGCGGAGTTCAGCCAGGGATTCGATAAGAACTTCAAACCCTTTTTGGGCGCTCAAGGCACCGACAGCACCGATGGTCAGGACCGGATGGCGCTGTTTCTCCGTGGTATAGGATTCCGGGGCGATACCGCTATGAATTGTACAGGTTTTCTCGGCCGGCACACCGCATTCGATCAGCACATCCTGAATTTCCTGGCTCACAGCGGCAAGAACATCGCCGTAGAGATACTTCTTTTTACTCCAGCCCGGCTTGAGGCGGTAGGAAACGCGTCTGCTGTGGACCAGTTTAAATTCGCCGATCCATTTTTTAGCCAATGCGGCCATGGATGCGCCCTTGGCATCGTTGGTATGGACGATGTCAGGCTGGTGAGTGGCGACTATGCGGAGGAACCGGAATATATTGTATGGATTAAGGTCACTCGATGAAGGCAGGAGCACACAAGGAATACCCGCTTCCTCCAACATTGGACGAAGCGGTGCTTTGGCGGGAACGGCCACAAGTGGCTCAAACCCGGGTGTGTCAGCGAGTTGGCGGGCAAGGTAATAGACCTGCCGTTGACCACCACGCATGATCTTGCCTAAATCGAGAAGCAGTACTTTCAAGTGAGAGTCCTGTTATTTTAATGCCTTTGCTGTCATTTCAGCCACAGCTTCAAGGCTTGGACAGACCGTAAATCCGGCCTTGCGCATTGTTTCCAATTTTTGTTCGATGCCGCCGCCTTTTTCAAGAATGGCTCCGGCATGGCCAAGTCGTTTGCCCGGAGGAGCCGTACGACCAGCAATGAACGATATCACTGGTTTGTCGAAACCAGTTTGAACGACGTATTCAGCCAGATTCTCTTCAGCTTGTCCACCGATTTCACCCAGAACGACAACCGCTTTGGTCTCGTCGTGGTTTCGGATCATCTCAAACATATCCACAAAGTTGGTGCCGATGAACGGGTCGCCGCCAATACCGACGCACATGGACTGTCCGATACCATCCGCCGTCAGGCGGGCCGCAACCTCATAGGTCAGGGTGCCGCTGCGAGACAGGACAGCTACCTGGCCGGGTGAGAACGGGATGGTCGGCAGGATACCGATTTTGGTCTGGCCGGGCACGATGATGCCGGGGGTATTGGGGCCGATTACGCGTGTCGGAGAATTCTGTATTTGCTCGAAAGCACTGATCATTTCGTGCTGAACGATACCTTCCGTGATGCAGATTGCCCACGGAATTTCGTTGGTAGCCGCTTCCAGCACTGCATCTGCGGCCATACGAGGCGGTACAAAGATGATGCTAGCGCCGATCTCATGGGAACGTTTGGCTTCGGCGATAGAGTTGTAGACAGGAACGCCAAGCACTTCCTGACCGCCCTTGAATGGCGTGACGCCTGCAACGACATTGGCGCCGTATTCCAGCATAAGCTGTGTATGGAGCTGGCCCTCACGGCCTGTGATGCCCTGAACGAGAATGGGGGTGTCTTTGTCGATACCGAATGTTGCATCAGATGTATAACCGTTATCGGTGGGGCGTGCTTCGGCAGCCGAGGTTTCCGGGGCCGGGAAGTCGATGACAGGCGCGTCGCTCGGCTTCAAGGTGCCCAGAATATCAATGGCCGCTTTCATGTCAGCCGCAATGTGGAGGTTGTCCGCATTCAGATTCTTGAGAATTTCAAGGCCGGATTCAGCATCCTTGCCGGACATACGTGCCACAATGGGTTTCTTGGGGGCTTGGCCTCCAAGGGCTCCTTGCATGGCGAGGGCGACCTTTTCACAAGAAAGGATACCGCCGAATAGATTGATGAAAATGGCTTTGACCTGATCGTCGCCGAACAGGAGCTCCAGAGCGGTCTGCATACGTTTCTGGTCTGCTGCACCACCGAGATCAAGGAAGTTACTGGCCGGGAGCTTGGAAAAGTTGAGCAGATCCATGGTTGCCATGGCGAGTCCGGCACCGTTGACCATCAGGCCAACCCAGCCGGGGAGCTTTACAAAGGAGAGGCCCGCATCGCGTGCGACATTCTCTACTTCTGATGCATGCTCTCGCTGGTAATATTCTTCCATTTCAGGATCGATATCTGCGTAGTTGTCATCAACTTCTACCTTGCCGTCCAGCGCGATAAATTCTCCGTCAGCATCGATGATCAGGGGATTGATCTCGGCCATGAGCAGGCCGGAATCGAGCATGGTATTGAAGAGGGCGGTCAGGATGGCAGCGAATCCCTTGAGGTGTTCTTTTTCAAGGCCGAGATGGAAGAATGCGGCTCTGATCTGGTTGGCCTGAAGACCAGCAGGGAGAGCGATCTCCTGAACCAGCAGGTTATCTTCGCCCAGATTTTCGATTTCCACGCCGCCTTCACGGCCAATGGTGAGCAAAATACATTTGCGTTCGCGAGAGACAGTCAGGGAAATATAAAATTCTCGTTTGATATCCGAGGCTGGTTCGACACGGATAAAAGGAACCGAATGACCTTTGATGTCCAAGGCAAAGAGTTTTTTGGCAGTGGGTGCGAAGTCGTCCTTGGAGTCTACGCGCAGGATTCCGCCAGCTTTCCCGCGTCCGCCAGTAAGGACCTGAGATTTCAGGAACCAGGGAAGGGGGAAATTTGGGGCGAAGTTGTCTTCCTGGCCCGGGTACACGGCCTCTCCCTGTGGAGTGGGGACGTTGCCATTCTGGAAAAGAATTTTACTCTTATGTTCATTCAAAAGCATTGGGTTCTCCCAATAAAAATAATTATTTCAGGTGATTGACAAAATAATACGCTTTATCGTCTTCAAGTAAATAGCGCTGTAACAGTTTACAGCCGCAAAGAATAGGGGGTATATAATCTCTACGAAAGAATCGTGAGAGGAGTTCCCCATGTCTGATCTCAAAGATTTTGCAAACCAGCTTCAGCAAGAGGTGGTCACTGATATGGCGGCAAGCTATTTTGGTGATCGGAAGAATCTTGATGATATGATCGTGGTGTTCAACAGCATGGTTGAAGAATTCCGCGCCCAGGAGCCTCGGCTCTTTCAGGCTGCTGCACGCTTGCATCGATTACTGCTTGATCGCCAGACTGCCAGAGATTTTTACATAGCGCTTGATATCGTTCCTTCCTGTATTCCCTTTACCGATGAAGTTCCTCGGCCATTTTTTGACACGTTGCCTCTCTCTTTGACAGGGACAGGCCGCTATAAACGCTGCATTTACAGAGCTTACGACCTGTTTCAAAAGGTCGCGGACGAATACCTCAACGGGCAATACTATGATGATCCCGAGATGAAGGGAAGAAAGCGTCTCACTGTGCATTATCTCCGGCTCAAAGCGTTGGCCGAGCATATAAATGAAGAAGTGGTGCGGGTGAATGAGAGTATTTCGCCAAGCGGCGCTTTGCGCTATGTGCGAGCAATGGATCCGGTGCAGGTTGAACGAGAGAACATGATAGGGCAGGCGTGTCTTATTGAAGGGTGCGGTTTGGATGCCGACCTGAAATTCTCCCCCATCGATTTTGATGGTCTGGGGCTGGCCGTAGTGCAGGATCTGCCGAGTCTGTTCAAGGTCAAGCCGCAAATCAGGCTCTTCTGCAAAGAAATCTACCCATCGCGAAAGCAGGACATACAGGATGCTATGGCCGCCTTGCGCGATGGGTAGATTTATTGGTGTCTGATACTTAAATCAGGTGTATCTTTTCTAATTCCGGTACAAGCTTGGTCGCAAGCTCTTCCTTATGAATATACGCATCTGCGCTGCCCTTGAAGAAAGATTTGCTGACGTTTTTTACATCTTTATGCGCAGTCAGCATGATTAACTTGAAAGAATTAAGCGGATCAATGCCGTTTTCTTTCTCAATGCTGCGCAGTTTCTCAATGACTTGGTGCCCATCCATTTCCGGCATTTCAATGTCCATGAATACAGCATTGAATGGCGATTTTTCTCTCAAATGATGCTCGAATAAAAGCAGCGCATCTTTGCCGCCAAGAGACGTCACGCAATGGGCGTATTTCTCCAGCTTTTTGGCAACAAGCAGTGCAAATCGTTCATCATCATCAACTATTAAGAATCGTTTATTCGTCACAGTGATTATTATCCTTCCTAAACGGTACGAGTTAACCGTCTGCGTTGATGCTGTCTAAAACTTTCTTCAGCGTTTCAGAGACTTCGCTCTCTGCAACCTGGCATGTTCCCACAGCCTTGTGCCCGCCGCCGCCAAACGAAAGCATCAATTTGCCAACGTCGGTGTTGCTAGTTCGATTGAGGATAGAGTGTCCGACCGTAAAGACAACATTCTGCTTTTTAAAGCCCCAGATAACCCGGATACTGACATTGCAATCAGGGAACAGGGTGTAGATCATAAAGCGGTTGCCGCAATAAATAGGGTCTTGGTCACGCAGGTCGATGACAAGAGCGTTCCCTTGCGCTGTTGAGTTGTTCTTAAGCATTTCGATGAATTGGGCTTCATCTGCATAGTACTTGTCTATGCGCTCTTTAACATCTTGAATTGCCATGATCTCTTCTGCGTTCATGCTGCGGCAGTATTCGATCATGTCGAGCATGAGCTGGTAGTTGCTGATGCGGTAATCACGATAGCGACCCAAACCAGTGCGGGGGTCCATAATGTAACCGAGCAGAATCCAGCCAGTCGGCTTGGTGATTTCATCGGCCGTCAAATTTGCGGAGTCGACTTTGTCGACCGCATCCATCAATTCGGTGAAATGTTTGGGGAATTTGTCAGCCCCGTAGTATTCGTAAATGACTCGTGCACAGCTGGGCAGGGGCTTGCTTTCGCCCTCAAATTCGATATCGCCCAAACGCTCTGTTTCACTTGTATGGTGGTCAAACCACAGGCCGCAACCTTCTACGTACGGAACATTGGCGAGCACGTCTTTTTTGCTGACTTCCACTTTGCCGTCCTGCAAATCCTTGGGATGAGCAAAGAGATAATCATCGATAATGTCGAGGTGTTTCAGTAGGGTGGCGCATACCAAGCCGTCAAAGTCAGAGCGGGTAACAAGTCTCATAAGTGCAAACTCCGATTAATTCAGTTATTTACCGCAAAGCGATCATAACTCATGGTTTTCTTATATATGGTATATTTCTATACGTTTCAGATTTTTTTGTCAAAATTGAGACGTTATTATTTATTACTATTTTTTAAAGCGTGGGCGCGGAGTTCGCGCAGGCGCTTTCCTGACTCTGCTCCGAGATTCATTAATTCCTTCGGAAGTCGGACTGGGACAATGGTATGCACATCACTCATTGCCTCTTGTGAAAAGTCAGTTCCTCGATCTGCAACGACCAGTGAGAAAAGTTGGGTGACCATTTGAGCCAGATGTAAATCCATAAGCATATCGACCTTGGT
The DNA here is from genome assembly GCA_022712855.1 of Pseudodesulfovibrio sp. Classification (GTDB taxonomy): domain Bacteria; phylum Desulfobacterota; class Desulfovibrionia; order Desulfovibrionales; family Desulfovibrionaceae; genus Pseudodesulfovibrio. The sequence continues at coordinate 12,081 of JAFLJT010000246.1, forward strand.
GGCAGGGCGGAGTTCTTCATATCGCGCTGCAATCATATGCCATTTGGCTGCTTTTGCTCCGGCATGTGCGTGCGCATTGGAAAGACGAAGTCTCTTTGAGAGAACGTCAGCCATTTGCACGCCGACTTTGTCATGCCCATGATGTTTGGGAAGGACATGTGCGGGCGTACGGGTTTTACCAAGATCGTGGCAAAGGCCCATCCAAACGGAATATTCATCGCCGGCCAAAGCGTCCATAACGCGGCATGTATGCTCAATAACACTGGTGTCGTGATAGGGGAGCGGGCCAGCCGGAATGTTCATGCTGTCCTTAAATTCTGCAAACCATGGAGACAGGCAATCGGCTTGAGCGAGAAGGCGTAAATAATTGCCCGGCGCTGGGGTATTCAAGGCTTTAACCGTCTCTTGGCCGATTCTGTCTGGTGCCAAGGTTTTCAGCAGACCTTGCTCTGCAATGTAGCGCATGGTTTCGATAAGTTCATTGTGGGGCGTGAAATCAGGCAGCTTGGCCCAGAACCGTGCAGCACGAAAGACCCGCAATGGATCGTCGATAAAAGATTGGCGTGAGGCAGGGCGGAGGATCTTGTTGTGGAGATCGTGCAAGCCGAGAGGGTGGCAGGCCAGTTCGCCTTCTTCGTCGAGGAGCAGAGCATTGACAGTGAGGTCTCTGGCCTTTAATTCATCAGTAATTGATGTGGCACGGGGAAAGGAAAACTCCAGTCCATCCAGCAGAAAAACAGGAAAGGCTCGACCCACCTCATGGGCGCCAGGAAACGCATCCTTGAATTCCTGTTTGGTCGCATCCATGACGAGATAGTCACGGTCGGTGATTGTTCTTCCCTGAAGAAGGTCGCGGACAGCGCCGCCAGCCAGATACACTTGCATAGACGCATTTCTAACATAAGGTAACTCATGCTGCCACCTGGAATTTTTCTATGGGAATCAGGACATGAAGATATGGTTTCGTCCATCGATTTCGCATCGCTGTCTGCAAGCCATCCCACCTGGGCTGAAGACGTGGCTACGTTTGGCCCATGGGAAAAGGCTCTTACCGTCGATGGTTTTGGTCGATTTTCGAAAAGCTCTCAGGCCAGCGAAGCCACGGTCGTCGTTGTCGGCGAATGCGGTACAACCATGGAGACGGCGCGAATGCTGTTGGAAAATGGCGTGCTGGGCGAATGGGGGGCTGTCCTTTCCATGGCGCAAACCAGCGGGCGAGGGCAGTTGCGGCGGCCATGGGTTTCCCCTCCGGGCAATGTTCATCTCTCTGTTGTTCTCCCCGCAGCACCGTTGGCAGGGCCTTGGCGCGATGCTCTTATCGATTTACTTCCACTCGTTGCAGGGTACGTTTTACGTGATGTTCTCAATGATTTAGGTGCGAATATTCAAATCAAATGGCCTAACGATTTGTTGCAGGATGACAAAAAAGTTGGGGGCATACTCATTGAAGAGAAGAATGGGGTGGTTATTCTGGGGTTTGGCTTGAATCATGTTGAGTCTCCGTCTGACGACAAGATGCGCGAAGATCATTCTGTGTCAGCCGGAGTTTTGCAGACGAAAAATCGGTCTGGCGGTCCGTTGGCTCTAGGGGCAACTCTTGTAAATCGGGGCAAAATCGTCTATACATCCTTGTTCGACGAGATGGAGCCCTCCCAATTCTTGTCGCTGATTCGACGCCAGCTTGCCTGGTTTGGTCAGCGGGTAGAAGTTCGGGAAGGGGAAAAAGATTCATACTATGCAGAAATCGTAGGGATTTCACCGAAAGGTGGCCTCGTTGTTCGCCGAGAAGGAAGAGAGTCCGTTCTCTTCTCCGGTTCGATATACCCTTTGTAGAAACCGCATTTTTTCAGGCGGTTGAGTTTCACAAAGGGTTTTAGCAGTCATTTTTGTTCAAGGAGATCAGTGAATTCCATGAAGCCGAAGTCCTTTGAGAAGGTACTAGAAGAAGTCAAGGGGAAGCGGATTCTCGTTGCCAACCGGGGAATCCCGGCCAGGCGCATCTGCCGTTCCATTACCGAGATGTTCAACGCAAAAGCGGTTATGACCGCTACAGACGTTGATAAAACGTCCCCAGCCAGCTCCGGTTCCAATGAACTGCTCTTGCTTGGTGCAGACCCCCGTGCGTATCTTGATCTCGACCGGATTATCCGCGAAGCCAAAGACAACGACATCATTGCCATTCATCCCGGTTGGGGTTTTGGCGCAGAAGACGATTCTTTCCCTGAAAAATGTGAAAAAGCCGGAATTATTTTCATCGGCCCACCACAGAAGCCTATGCAGCTTTTGGGTAACAAGGTCGCGGTTCGTAACCTCGCAATCGAGGAAGGCGTTCCTGTTGTTCCCGGTTCTGAAGGCGCAGTCTCCATTCCAGAAGCGCGTGAAATCGCGGCTGAAATCGGTTTCCCTGTCATGCTCAAAGCAGAGGGTGGCGGTGGCGGTCGCGGTATCTACGAGGTCTATAAAGACGAAGATCTGGAAAATGCATTTTCCAAGGCTTCGGCTCTTGCTCAGGCTTCCTTTGGTAACCCACGCCTTTTTGTTGAGAAGCTGCTGACCTCGGTTCGACACATTGAAATTCAGGTTGTCGCCGACAAATACGGCAACATATTCTGCTTTGATGAACGCGACTGTTCTGTTCAGCGTAACCATCAGAAACTCATTGAGATTACACCGTCTCCGTGGCCGAAATATACTGAAGAACTGCGTACCCAGCTTAAGGAATATTCCAGACGCTTGGTTTCCGCAGCCAACTATTATTCTCTGGCAACTGTCGAATTCCTCGTGGATGCCGATTGTGTGCCGTACCTCATTGAGGTCAACACCCGTCTTCAGGTTGAGCATGGTATCACCGAATGTCGTTACGGCATCGATCTCGTTGAAGAGCAGATCGCCATCGCATTTGGTGCGGAGCTTCGGTTGACCGAAGACACCGTCAAGCCTTACCAGTGGGCGTTCCAGTGTCGTATCAACTGCGAAGATCCACAAAAGGATTTCGAGCCCAACTCCGGTCGTATCACCCGATACGTATCTCCGGGTGGACAGGGCATTCGCGTAGACTCCTGCATCGGTGATGGGTATCGCTTCCCGTCCAACTATGACTCTGCGGCATCATTACTAATATCTTACGGTAACTCCTGGCTTAAAGTCGTTTCATCGATGAAGCGCGCTCTTCGCGAGTACATGATCGGTGGCCTGAAAACGACCATCCCGTTCCATCGCAAGATTATTGAGCATACGAAGTTTGTTGAAGCTGATTATGACACTAATTTTGTTCGCCAGAATTATGCGGAACTCATGGACTACTCTGACCGTGAGCCGGATTATCTGCGCATGACCCGCCTTGTGGCTGAAATTTCAGCCCTTGGTTACAATAAATACGTACAACTCGGCGAATACCGCGGTCGTGAAGACAAGCGTGTTGGCCGTTTCGAGTTGGCCGAGCCGCCGGAAGTTTCCAGCTGGTTTGAGCCGAGTATCACTCGTGGCATGGACCGTGATTCCATTTTGGATACGGTGCGTACAGATCGTGAAGCCGGTATCATTCATATGACCGACACCACGACCCGTGACATCACTCAGTCCAATAGTGGTAACCGCTTCCGTTTGGCCGAAGACATGATCGTCGGCCCGACTTTGGATAAATGCGGTTTCTTCTCTCTGGAAAACGGCGGCGGTGCTCACTTCCACGTGGCCATGCTCGCCAATATGACCTATCCGTTCTCTGAGGCTGCTGCGTGGAATAAGTTTGCGCCCACAACGCTCAAACAGATTCTCATTCGTTCCACCAACGTGCTTGGTTACAAGCCGCAGCCCAAGAACGTCATGCGTCTGACTGGCGAGATGATCAACGAACATTATGACGTTATCCGTTGTTTTGATTTCTTGAATCATATCGAAAACATGCGCCCCTTTGCTGAGGTCGCACTGAACTCCACCAAGAATGTCTTCGAGCCTGCTATTTCCCTTTCATGGGCCAAGGGCTTTAGTGTTGATCGGTACCTGACCGTCACGGAAGAAATCCTGACCATGTGTGCCGACGTCGCTGGCGTCAGTAAAAAACAGGTCGAGAAGAGAATCATCCTTGGCCTCAAGGATATGGCAGGCGTCTGTCCGCCGAGATTCATGCGTGAGTTGATCGGGTCTATCTCCAAGAAATACCCCGAACTCGTCATCCACAGCCATCGTCATTATACTGATGGCCTGTTTGTACCGACCATGGGCGCAGCGGCCGAAGCCGGAGCACACATCGTTGATGTTGCTGTTGGCGCTGCGGTTCGCTGGTACGGTCAGGGCGAGGTGCTTTCCACCGCAGCCTACATTGAAGATGAGATCGGTTTGAAGACCAATCTTGATAAGGATATGATCCGAGCCACTAATTACCAGCTCAAGCAGATCATGCCTTACTACGACAAATATACCGCTCCATACTTCCAGGGCATTGACCACGATGTGGTTCGCCATGGAATGCCCGGTGGCGCAACATCTTCCTCTCAGGAAGGCGCACTGAAGCAGGGCTACATCAAGCTGCTGCCATACATGCTGAAATTCCTTGAAGGAACCCGTAAAATAGTGCGCTACCATGACGTAACGCCCGGTTCCCAGATAACCTGGAATACGGCTTTCCTCGCAGTCACTGGCGCATACAAACGCGGCGGTGAGGTTGAGGTTCGTAAGCTCCTGACCATGTTGGATGTCGTCAATCTGTGTAAAGAAGAAGATTTGACGGAACATGAACATCATGCACGACTTGCTCTGTATCGTGACTCCAACGACGCATTCAGGAATCTGCTGCTTGGCAAGTTCGGTAAGCTGCCTCTTGGGTTCCCGGATGACTGGGTTTACCAGTCCGCTTTCGGCAAAGGGTGGGAGACCGCCATCGAAGAACGCACCGAGGAATCACCGCTGAAGACTCTGGTTGATATGGACGTCCCGGCCGAGACGGAAGCACTGCAGAATCGCTTGCACCGTCAGCCCAATGATGAAGAGGTCGTTATGTACCTCAACCATCCCGGCGATGCCATTAACACCATTGAGTTCTGCGAGAAGTACGGCAATATTAATAACTTGCCCGTAGATGTATGGTTTGAAGGACTTGAGAAGGGCGATGTACTGCATTTTCAGGGCAACTGTAAGAAGCCCCACAGAATGCGTATTATCGACATCTCTGATCCTGATGAAAACGGGATGTCTCTCGTTCGCTACGTTCTCGATTCCGAGATCATGAGCCACCAGGTGAAGGTTGCAGAACCTGAAATTGGTGGCAAGGAAGCGACTGAGATGGCTGATTCGTCCAATGATTACCATGTTGGTGCGCCTAGCAACGGTGATCTTTGGGTTACGCACGTTCGTCCCGGTGACAAGGTCAAGGCGGGCGAAGAGCTGTTTAATATATCCATCATGAAACAGGAGAAGGCTGTCCTTGCTCCTGTCGATGCAACGGTACGCCGCATCTTGAAAGTAGGTAACTACACCGAAGACAAGAAGATGGTTCCGGTTGTAGAAGGAGAGCTTCTCATCGAACTCGGACCCGCAGCAGGCATGTGTCCCACATGTAAGCATGAAGTCCCCGGTGAAGACAGCAACTTCTGCCCCAACTGCGGACAGAAGATGTAAAAAAAACTCTCTTGTCGGGTATATTGGTTCAAACACCAATGTAAGTTTCGACAGCAATAGAATATAATTAAAATCAAAGCTGATGAGCATTAATTGCTTGTCAGCTTTGATTTTTTTGTTTTCATGGTGCTTCGTTACTTTCTACAAGCTCATGGCATGGGTGGTTTAATTGGAGCAGTGGTCCAACCAATAGATTCGTTGACGAAGAGGGGTAATTCCTTATAAACAAAGACTCGAATCAACGTCGGTATTCATCTTAAATGATATACACAACATTGCAGGAAGTCGTGAATTTCGGGCCGGAAGAATGTGAATTCGTTATGGACCGCACTGACTATCTAGGAGAAAGAAATGGCCAAGACCGATAAAAAATCCGCTGACAAGGCTGAGCCCAGCAAACCCGCTAAATCCGGGGTCAAAGCTGAAGCTCTCAAATTGAAACTGGTTCTGAACGGAGCCGAGATCAAAAAAATTGGCGAAGAAGCCGAGCTGCTTGTTGGTGGTAAAAACTATAATACCGCTATTATCAGTCAGGTTGCGGGCATCAGAGCCCCAGAATTTAGAGCCATTTCCTCCCATGTATTTCATACTATACTTGATGACACGAAGGTCAACGCAGCCGTTGTCCGCGCTACTGTCGACAAGGAGTATAACGCCGTTGACTGGAAGTCGGACGAAGTAAACGAAGATATTGAATTTTTGCAGAACTTTGTACGCGAAGTCGGCAAGAAAATTCGCGAACAGTCCGACAAGCAGTCGGGCACACCCATCAAGCTTCGGACGTTTATTAACAACGTTGTAGAAGGGTTCGCCACTTCTCCTGAAGGTATTGATCAGCTCCGCATGCGTTCGGTGCTCGTTCAGTCCGCCATCTTGTCAGTTGATATGCCTGAATCCATTATCAAGGAAGTTAAGTACGCATATCAATCCATCTGCAAGGAAGCGGGTTCGGATGACGTTCCTGTGGCTGTTCGTTCTTCCGCAGCTGGTGAGGATAGCCGCAAGAAGGCATTTGCCGGATTGCAGGACACATATTTGAATATCGTGGGCCAGGACACATGTGTTGAAGCATACCATTGGGATTGTGCTTCCGCATACAACCTGCGCTCCATGACATATCGCCGCGAAGCGATTCTTGATGCCATTCACAAGGCTGAAGAAACCGGTGACGATTCCATTGCCGAGATCGCAAAAGAGGAGTGGGCCATCGAGCACACATCTCTTTCTGTATGCATCATGCGCATGATCAACCCGGTTATCTCCGGTACCGCTTTTAGTGCTGATACAGCCACAGGTTGTCGAGGCACAGATCGTAACGATCTTGTCTCCATTGACGCCAGTTATGGTCTTGGCGAAGCGGTTGTTGGCGGTATGGTTACTCCTGATAAATTCTATGTATTCCAGCGCGATGGTGGCCGTGAAGTCGTCATTCGCTACATGGGATGCAAGGACAAGAAAATCGTCTACAAAGAGGACGGCAGCGGCACACATGTCGTGAAAGTTCCTGAAAACGAAGTCACCCGCTGGGCACTGTCCATCGCACAGGCTGAAACCGTTGCCGAAGGTGTTCGCGCTATTTCCACGGCCTACGAAGGCATGATCATGGACACCGAGTTCTGTATCGACAAGACTGATCGCCTCTGGTTTGTCCAGGCGCGCCCGGAAACGCGTTGGAACGAAGACTTTGAGCGGGCCCCCGATACCATCTTCATGCGCCGTCTTGAAGTGGACAAGAAAGCCATTGATTCCGCAGAGGTCATCCTTGAAGGTAATGGCGCTTCTCGTGGAGCAGGGCAGGGTACAGTCAAGTACCTCCGTTCCGCCCTTGAACTGAATAAAATTAATAAAGGCGATATCCTGGCCGCCGAGCGTACTGACCCAGACATGGTTCCCGGCATGCGTATCGCATCCGCCATTCTCGCCGATGTTGGTGGTGACACCAGCCACGCGGCTATTACATCTCGTGAGCTTGGTATTCCCGCTATCATCGGTATTCAGCGCCTTGAAGTGCTGCGAACCCTTAATGGACAGCAGATCACGGTCGATGGTTCTCGCGGTAAAGTGTATCGCGGTGAACTGCCTCTCGTTGAGGTAGGCGGCGAGATTAATGTCGCTGACCTGCCAGCCACCAAGACCAAGGTCGGCCGTATGCTGGCTGATGTGGGTCAGGCATTGTTCCTGTCTCGGCTGCGGCAGGTTCCCGATGTTGAAAGCGGCCTGCTTCGCGCTGAGTTCATGCTTGGTAATATTGGCGTTCATCCCATGGCGCTCGAAGCCTAGGACAAAGCCGAGTTGAATGATCTGGTTGAGGAAAATCGCAAGCAGACGGACAACAAGCTGACCAAGGTCATGATCGAGCAGCTTGCAGCCGGCTTGATTACAATG
>JAFLJT010000105.1 GCA_022712855.1 Pseudodesulfovibrio sp.
GATTTCGTCTTCTGTAGCGGACCAGGGCAAGTTACCAACATAGATGTTCTTGGACATTGAAAAAAACTCCTGGGAAAAATAAAGGGATGATACCTATTGGCGCCCGTTCGCCAAAATAAAAGAAACTATGCACAAGACCGCGCGTAGCTTCTTGATATTCCTGTTTCGATTTAAACCAACTCCGGCCAATGAAATGACCGCGCCTCCACGGGTGCCGCTGGTGTAATTATCAACATACGTAAGTTAAACAGAAAGAAAAGCCAAGCTATTTTACTATAACCTAACTCACGGCCTGAATTGAGGATTATTCCTATTTTAAAACAAGAGTATTCCATACCTGTCAGGCTGATAGCCCTTTACTTCATCTGTCGATGCTGAAGAACTTATCCTCATCACCTTATTGAGGCTTTTTCCTCCGTTTCAGGCGCTTCAATTTGTCCCCGAGATTCCGCACAGTTTTCTTTCCAGCCTGGGCTACTTTTATTGCTGCCGATTTAGCGCCCGCTGTAACCTGTAAGACGTCCCGGCCAATGACTTTCGCTTTGTCCAAAGTCCTGCCTGCCACATTTTTAGCTACATCTTTGGCTGTATCAACACCCTTATCCACGCCATGAACAACGGATCGGGCGGTCCCTTTGATACTCCTGCCAACGGACTTAGCGCCGCTGCCGACAACGTCTGCTGTGCCTGTGATGGTCGAGCCAACGCCTTTAACCGCCTTGGCTGTGCCGGATTTAACGGCTCCGGCTGATCCTTTCACAAGGGCCTTGGTCACATAGGTCACGGTCTCGGCGCTCATGGACACAAACATCTTGGATGCCTCGATGGTGGCCGAGCGGCGCATGGCCCCTTTGGCATCGAGATTCAGGCTGACATAATCCCGCGCAACAACGCCGCAGCGCAAGGCCAGCAAGCTGTTGGTCGACCCCGTCAGCACCGAAGCGGTGATGGTTGAAGCGATGGCTTGCGCCCCCGGTACCGCGCCGATGGCCGAGCCGCCGACGAGTGGTCCCATGAGTTCGCGGATGTACTCTTCGATGCCAAATTCTTCGATGGACCCGGCCAGGAATGAAGTGGCCGCGATGTTCGCATACAGGTTGATCAATTCCCGATGGTGTGGGCGTTGGTTGTAGAGTTTGGCTATGCGCCATGTGAGGCGGGTGATGAGGTAGAGGACGACCAGTGTATCAAGGCGGCCGTTTTGGGAGACTGCCGTGCCGACGAACACGCGGCGGGCGGTGGCAAGGATTTCTTCGTCTGCTGTTTCTTTGAGCGCGGCTAATCCGGTTTCGAGATCGGCTTCGGTTTTGACGGCAATGCCGCTCTTTTTCAGATGTTGATTCTTTTTCAGGCGTCGTACGAGTTCTTGTTTGAAGTTGGCGAGGTCTTCGTCTGATGGGTCGGCGTAGACCATCATTGGTTTGGGGCGCATGAAGGCTAATGTTGCGAGGTAGCCGAGCATTCCTGCTACTGAGAGGAAGAGGATCCAGAAGACCCAAGGTGCGAGGGCTGGATTTATTCGTGCTGAGAAGTCGGCTAGGCCAGCTATGCAATTGTAGAGAAATGCGAGGAAGGAGCCGACGATGATCAGGCTTACCAGGGCGAGGAAGTTTTTCATTTGTTTGGACATGGGTGGATTGTACGCCGTTTTTTTCGGGGAGAAAAGTATGTGCAATTGTTGTTGGTGAGGGGGAAGCCGCCTTTCGGGGGGATGAAGAATTGGGTGAAAGCTCCGTCGGAGCAACGCCAGTTTGGAGGCTTAGCCTCCAAGAACTTCCATGTCCTGCGCGGACGGCGGTCCATTTTTTGGCTGAGCCGCCACAAAAAATAGACGAAAAAATGTCGGCTTTTAAGAACTAGCTTGGCCGCCCGGTTTTAGCAGATCAAGAATCTGATCAAAGCAGCGGAGGCTCCGTCGTCGGAGTGTGAGACGAAGTACAAATCAATAAAATTGATGGCCGTCCGAGGTCATGCGTGTCGCGGTAGTGGAGCCGCCTCCACTGCATTGTCAGCTTCTAAGCCTTGCTAAAAAGGGCTGGTGCAGGTCGTTGGGTGATAAGGAGAGAGTCGTGCCGGCTTATTCGTTGGGCTTCTTATTCTAAGACTTTACCCGCGATTTGGGCCGAAAAAAGCGGCGTGTGTTGTTTTGCTAAGAAGGACAATTTACGAACCGCTTTTTTCGGCCCAAATCGCCAACCGGCACGGCAGGAACAAAGCCTCTGCGTCCCTGCGCTCTCGCCGAAGGCGCGATAAAAAGTTTAGGAGATTCTTAAGAACCCTTTTCTCAAAGGGTTCTTAAGCCCTCGGAGAGGCCGTCGGCAGACACCCCGAAGGGATCGCCGATAGGCCCGCCGGGCATCCAAAAGCCTCGACCTTACATAAACATCACAAAGCCAAGCCCGGCAGCCAGCTCTCCCAATAATACGGAGCAGCCGAGGAAATCTCCGTTGGCACCGCCGACGTGTTCGGCGAGTTGGTAGAGGGGGAAAAGCGCTATGGAGGCGATGATCATGCCGCCGATGGTGACGGCGGGTCCGGCGAGAAAGAAGCCGAGGATGGCGGTTGTGACGGCGGTTAAAAGGGCGACGTGGAGTGATGCGCCGTCGATGTAGAGCTTGCCGAGTCCGGGTCGGGTGAGATGGCGGATGAGATAGCCGAGGGCGACGCAGGCGGAACGGCCGAGGACGAAGGCCCAGATGATGATGGTGTAGTTTCCGGCTTCGATGATTTCGCGGAAAAGGATGACCTGGCCAGCGATGACCATGATGAGCCCTATGACACCGAATGCGCCGGATCGACTGTCTTTGACGACCTCCCAGAACTTGTCGGGATCGGCGTGGGTGGTGACGGCGTCGCAGATGTCACCGAGCCCGTCGAAATGGAGCCCGCGGGTGAGGTAGATGTTGAGCGCGACCATGAGCCATGCCTGCACCCATGCGGAGGCAGAGAAAAGGCCGAAGGCAAAGGGGAGCACGATGATGGAACCGAGTAAAAGGCCGACGGCGGGCATGTAGGCCATGCATTTGTTCATTTCTTCTTCGGGGATGACACGCGCCGGGGCGAGTCGGGTGAGAAAGCCGAGGGTATTGAAAAAACGGCGGATGATTTGCATCTATGCCTCCCAGTTCAGTTCGATTTGGTCGCCTAAGGCGAGGCCGAATTTGTCGGCGGCGGAATGTTGATTGACCGCGATTTCCATGAATCCCTGACTGCCGTCGAGCAGCCCTGCTTCGCCAGTACAGAGTTCGCCGTAGGTGACAACGCAGGCGAGATGGTCGCTGGAGAGTGACGGGAGTCGGACGGATGGCGTTTCGCCGAGACTCCCCGGGAGGAGATTGACCACACAGTTGCCGAATCTGTCGATGTGCAGCACGTGGGCGGTTGCGTGGCCGGGCTGAATGTCGGGCTGGCTCCATGGTAAGGTGATCAAATCTTCGGGCGATATTTCCTCGCCAAGCTCAGAGGGCTGGCCGCCCATGGCGAACCATGCGCCGAGCGGTGCGAATACGTCGCGTCCGTGAAAGGTGGGGGATATATTTTTTGGCCCGGTCATGGCGGCGCTGAGGTCGAAAGCGCGAATGGCATGATCTGGGTTGTTGACGAGGGAAAGAAGGCCGTTGTCTGGCGCGATGAGGATTTGGTCATCGACTTGAAGGGCAACGATCTTGCGCTTGGTGCCGACGCCGGGGTCGACCACGGCGACGATGATGGCATCCTTGGCAAAATGGGTGTGGCTGGCAGCGAGGAAAAAGGCGGCCTGCGCAACATTGTATGGGGTGACGCCGTGGGAGATATCCACCACCGGACAGTGCGGGGTTTTTTTTGCCAGCACCGCTTTCATTTGTCCGACGTATGGATCGGCCAACCCAAAATCCGTGAGCAGCCCGATGGTGCGGGGTGGCGGGGTGTCGTTTTTTGGCGTGAACATCTAGTACACCTTTCGTGACGAGAAGCCCTGACCAAGGACGTGGAAACCGGACCCCATGATAAAAAAGGCGTCTGGATCGAGGGTGTAAACAAGCTCCTCAAGCCGCTTGAGCTGGATGGATGAGATCATGGTCAGGATGACTTTTGTTGGGTCGCCGGACCAGCCGCCTGTGCCGTCGAGTAAGGTGACGCCTCGGTCCAGTTTCTTGAGGACGAGCTGGCGGATTTCTTCATGTTTGTCAGAAACAATCAGGACCATTTTTCGTTCGCTGAACATGCCCATGATGTACTCGATTCCAAGGGCGATGATGAAGGTCATGGCGATGGAATAGAGGACGATGTTCAATTCGAGGAATATGAAGCCGCCGATGAATCCGATAGAGTTGAACCAGAACTCGAAAGAGCCCATGGACATGTTGAATTTTTCTTTGCAGATGACAGCCAGAATATCGGCGCCGCCCGTCGATCCGAGAGAGCGTAACGCGACACCCACGCCAGCGCCGAGGATGCCGCCGCCGGTGAATATTGCCAGCCAGATGTCCTGGATGGGCATGGTGTAGGTGATGATGTCGATGAAGATAGCGACAGCAATCATGCCGTAGAGCGAATAGAAAAAGAACCGTTTGCTGACGAATACCCAGCCGAGGACGAAGACCGGCAGGTTGAGCAGCAAATACCACTGACCAGTCGAAAGCCCGCCGAATATGTAATAGCAAAGCAGGGCGATACCGGACATGCCGCCCGTGAGCAGCCCATGCGGCATGGCTACGGCTTTCACCGCAAAGGCGATGAGGAATGACCCGAAGGTGAGCATCATCAGGTTCCAGGGGACGCCGAATGTTATGGCGCGAAGTCGATTTTTGAGAGTCTGTGTTTCCATGTGTATCTCCAAGTCCCGTTCTAGCTGTTTTTGCGCAGGGTGAAAACCATTAATCAGTGGGGCGTCAGGGGTACGGCTGAACACTTGCGCATACGTCGAAATGGGAGTAGGCCGGATTGGTTCATCCATCCGAGGGGAATAAGTGGCGGACACCATACATATCATATTACTAAGGGCAGAATAATGGAACTCACGGATTTGATGCCAGTGGAAGATTGGGTCGCGTTGCAGGAAGAACTGCACGAACGGTATCAGCTGAATGCCGATGTTATGGACAAGGAAGGCAAGCGATTGTCCGGCAACACCTGGGGCAACGAGCTGTGCAAGGCGATTCGGGAAGATGCCAAGGGCTTCGGTGCTATCTGCGCTCCGGCGGGACAGATGTTTCTGAAGCTTATGCAAAATGGCAAAAAGCCGTTCAGTGAAGAATGTGACGCTGGAATGATGCGTATTTCTGTTCCGATTATCAAAGACGGCGAATTTCTCGGCGCTGTGGGCGGCTGCGGCCTGACCCCGGAAGATGGCGAGATTGACGAATTTAGCATCGATATGATGAGCGATCTGGATGCGGAAAGGATCACCCATATGGCAATGAAGGTCGAGTCGGCTTCGGAAGAGAAGGTGCGGGAGATTCAGGGGTTTATAGAGGAGAAAATCGCCGCACTCATCAAATAACCATAGATGATCTTTGTAAAGAACTGGGGGCACACTATCAATTTTTCATAAATGATATTGTGTCCCTTTATTATACTGGTGGCTTACGTCCAAAATGGCTCGCAAATTTTCTAGTAATTTTTAGAAAAGACTATGTGTCTTTTTCCAATTTAGCTTGAGTTGCAATTCCAATATCAATCATAATCCTACTAATCTTGTATAAGTAGACATTATGTATGCCAGTAAGGCTCATATCCTTTATAAGCTCTTTATACTCAGGATCACCGATTTCTTCTATCATCTTGGAAAATGGAATAGCATACTCATTAATAGCATTTAATGTAGCAGTAGCGGATTGCCTCTCGCCAGCAGAGTCTGCAATTAAATATAAATTGCATATATCAACGAAGTGATGAACATATTGACTGACCCTATAGGTGGTGTCTCGATAGAAAATAAACTTCTCATCATCTGAACCAGACTGTTCTTCAAAGTATTCCACCAATGCCCAACCGGCTCTTTCAAATTCATCTTCAACTTCTATTAATTCATCAATTTTCTCTTCTAAATAACTGTGATAGTTACCAGCATATCCAATCCCGCTCATCATACATACAAGTATTAATGCTAATAGTGGTCGTTTCATTATTAACTCCTTTGGATCACCCTACTAATCAGTAGGCCCCCTACAAAGAGGGGGGACCTGTTTTGTATAGGATCTATTGTGCGGGAACTTTACAGCAATTTTTGGGTAGGCGCGAGGGCGCATTAATCGCCTTCCTTCAATCAGGACTGTGCAAAAGGTGCACCCCCTTGTCGGCGAAACGGGCATGTTGTAGGGAGTGTGAAACCCAAAAGAAGTTATGAATAAACAGATCACACCCGCCCGTTTTCGTCTGGCCATTCAGCTCGTTTTCACCCTGTTCTGCGTATATGTGGGCTTTCGCTTTGCCGCCTTTTTGTCATGGGCGCTCGGTGAATCCACGGAGTACGTTGCCCGGCCCGGTGCGGTGGAGGGCTTTTTGCCCATCAGCGCCTTGCTTGGATTCCGGCAATTGCTTTCAGAAGGGATATGGGATGTGGTGCATCCGGCCGGGCTGACCATCTTCCTTGCCCTCATCGTCATGGCTTTCCTTTTTCGAAAAGGGTTCTGTGGCTATATCTGTCCGGTAGGGTTCATCTCCAATCTGTTTGAGCGCATCGGCAGAAAAATGCATCTCGCGATCATCCCGCATAAGTGGATCGATTACCCGCTCATGACGCTCAAATACGGCCTGCTCGGATTTTTCGCCTACATCGTCTTTTTCAGCATGAGTATCCGCTCGGTAGGGGAGTTCATGACAGGCCCATACAACGTCGTGGCCGATGCCAAGATGCTCGCACTTTTCACCAATCCGACCGCAATGACCATGATGGTCCTGCTCGTACTGGCGGCACTCAGCATTGTTATCCGCAACGTCTGGTGCCGTTATCTCTGCCCATACGGCGCTCTGCTCGGCCTCTTCGCCTGGTTCGGACCAACGGCCATCGCTCGTGACGAAACCACCTGCATCGATTGCGGCAAATGCACCAAAGGCTGCCCCTCGGGCATTACTGTTCATGAAAAAATGATTGTTCGCTCGCCGGAATGTATAGGCTGCGCAGAGTGCATCGGCAATTGCCCGGTAGACGACTGCCTGTCATTCTCGGTGTATAAGCGGGTAAAAATCCCATGGTTCGCCGTAGGCATCGGCGCAGTGGCCATCTTGCTCGGTTTCTACCTATGGGCAAAAATGACAAGCCACTGGGACCCATCCGTCCCGGCTGAGATGTTCAGGAAGATCTATCCGATGTTTTTGAAGATTTCATAATGAAGAAGGGGACACGATGGCTAGGTATGGTGTCCCCATATTATTTATGCAACTCCGTGATATTTCAGCCTTCTCATGGTAAAAGCGGGTATTGTTCCTTCAAGAACATCCACTATGTCAGAATTGATTTTCGGGATTTCTATTCCCCCTGATGAAAATGAGAATATATTGCCTTTATCCTTTTCAATCTGGACGCGTATGACTTGTTCAGAGTCCGCTACAACTGCAAGATTAGGATTGTGCGTTACCATTATTATCTGACGTCGTTTCTTGGCCTCTTTGATAAATGGCACTAGAACTTTTGCCACACTATTGTTGTCCAAATTGTCCTCGGGCTGGTCAATGACTAGAGGGATGTCTTCTTTGTCTAATACGAGATAAAATACGAGTAGCAAAGCTCCCTTTTCTCCTGGGGATAGCTCTTCCAGACTCTTACCATTTTGCTGTAGGTCGTAATGTTCCAATAAGTATTCTAAGGTGAATAAGTAATTGTAAAATTTAAGTCTGTTTTTAACTATGCTGCCAATATATATTTTATCTGGTTTTCCCCCATTTGTTCGTTTGTCATATTCTAAATAGCTGATGAAGTTTGTGAGAAAATCACGGATGTTTGTTTCATCATTCCAGTCAGTATTCAAAATGAGTTTTTCTCGCAGAAGCTTTCTGCCATCTTCACTCCCGTAAAACGATCCTATCTTATTCTGTAATATGTTTCCTAAGAGCGTCTCTTCAAATTCAGAATCTGGCGAAAATGAGCTAGCAATTGACAAATCAGTAACATTGGTCGTGTTGAGCTGTTCGTCGATATTAGCTTTTACGTTGTCGTAAATGGATTTTATCTCATGTTTTTTATTAAAAAGCTCGATCGAGCTATCAAGTCTTTTGGCTCTGAATATCTCTAACTGTTCAGGAAATGAGTTTTCGATTTCAGAAAGTTGCTTTTCAGAATAGCGTAAGCTGTCAACGGTTTCATTGCTTCCAAGTATTTTGGATAGTTGTTTTTCCCATCGTTTAAGGCCTTTAACGTAGTCTTGGTATTGTTTCTGGTCTTTACTGAGGCTTGACTCTATGGCTGCTATTTTCGAAATACAATGGTTGAGTTGAAGCGCTAAATTCATTTCGTCATAATTTTGTGTCGCCAGTAAACTATCCAAATTGATGTCTGAAAGGAGTTGCCTTTTCTTTTTAGTCAGTGAGGCAAGTTTTTTGTCGATGGGATGTTGGTCAAATTCAGTTTTCAGAATAGAATCAAAGTCTAAGTCGTTAATGAGTGCTAATTTCTCATTTCTTTCTTTAATTTCACCCAATTCAGAAATTTTTACTTGGACATCTCTTTTGAAATTTTCAAGCCCCTCTATATTTATTGAGCAGGCATTGATCTCTTCTTTTTCTTCATGGATCTGCTTTTCGACAGATTCTTTTCTCGTTGACCAGATTTCATGATCTTTCTTTTTTTGTAGGGCCTCTGTGTCATCTTTGCTTTTGTCAGGGCTGTTGATTGTTTCTGGTTTAGTTTCATGATGTACTTTGAGTTCTTCTTTTTTTAGCTTTATGTTGCTTATCACTTTTCGTTTGTTATCTGGGGAGAGGGAGTCTTCCAACTTAATGATTTCAACATTTAATGAGTTGATAGTGTCGCTAAGTGATTTGATTTCTGTTTCAATGGATTGCTTTTTAAATTGTATAAGGTCCTTAAAAGTCTTTTTTTCTAATCTTTCATGGTCCGGGATATACTGGAAAACAACTTTTTCGATCTCAGTTCGAAAAGCCTCTATTTTGCCAATTTCATTGCAAACTTTTTCGAAATAACTTTGCGGAAGATACCTCACCCGTGGGGCGCTGGTTGGATCAATTTCCAGATTTAGCTGCTTCTCTTCAGTTTTATTTCCACTTTCGAATTCAAGCTGTGCACAAAACCTTTCAGCAAAGCCTTTCTTTTTGAATTTGCTTTTATTTAAAAAAGTATAATCCAAAGAGTGTTCAGAATCTGCACAAAAGGCGATTATATCCGAAAGAGCACTTTTCCCACTTCCCTTATTTCCAATAATTGTTACCAATTCTTTGTTTAGTGGGACGTCTATTTTATCAAACCAAATGTGCTCGGGATTATGTGAGCCAGTCCGTTTTATTGTGAGTTGGCTTAAATACTTTGTCGGATTCTCGCGGACGCGAGTGACTGCAGGGGGTTGCTCTCCAATATAAAATCTATCTTGTGGTTCGTTTAGAGCATATCTGAGCCCATCAAAGTTCGTCGCACCCTTGATCCAAAGGTTTTGTTTTATATGATATTCGGCCGCGTTGTGATTGTCCGAGCAGATAATCATAGGGATATGTCTATTGATGTGCGGGAACACATTATCTATGTACCCCTGTTGTTCGTTTTCGTTCCCTAATTCATAAATATCTATATTGCTTGCAATATCTACTTTCTGTGCCATCGCTTGTGGCAGGGCATTAGTTATATTTTCTACAGAGTTACTTTTTTCTCCTGCGTGAATAGAGACTATGCCATTCAATTCATGTCGGATTAAGTTTATTGTATCCTTTAGATTGCAATAAACTTGATTCGATTTTTTCCCTTCTCCTCGAATTCTATGAATTTCAGTTCTATTCTCTAGTTGTCCCCATATATAACTGAGGTCCGCTTTTTCAGAAAAAATACCTATAAAGTGTATTGGTTCTCGGCCTCTTGCATCTGATAGAAATTCAATACCGGGCAAAACAGTTATACCCTGGGCCTTGGCAAGTTCTCTGAGTCGATTGTATCTTTCTATGTCTATGGTGTGGTGATCGGTTACGGCAAAAACAGCTATGTTGTTATCAACCATTGCTTGCACTATCTGTTCATCTAAAATGGCTTTGTTTTTGTAACAGTTGGTCGACGATTGGGTATGGACGTGAAGGTCCCCCTTATTCCATTCAGAGCCTCGGATATTCATCTTGCACTTCCATAGTTATCGATGTTTGACCATTTCTTGCTAACAAAGTCATTTTGACGATTGAAAATGTGTTCATATCGTATTTTGATAATTCATATTAGATAATACGATCAAAAGTCTAATTAAATTGTTGATTAGTTTTTTGATTGCAGAAGTGAGGAATGGGGTGAGGTCGTTTGTTTTAGCGTTTCTTGAAAAAGGCTAAGATAAAAGGTCTGACCCCATTCCTCTTGATAGCGGGCTATAAAAGCATAACTTATCCGCTTGACGGGGTTTTCATACGCCTTCAGCAAGCATAAGACTCGTGTATACATCCGATGTGCATTGTGCCGAGTTGGCGGTTCATTCCGTTTTCTCCTTGACTAACAGGTCAATTCTGGGTTTTAACCCGCTCTGCTGTTCGTTCCCTGTCCTTGTGAAATATTGCGCGTTTTACGGAAAACGTGTATGCATCCCGGACGGAATTAATCCATTGTCCAAATGGATATGAATAGCCGCATTCCAAGGAGGAATATACATGTACGTCGGACTTAAAATGCTTCGTGACTTCGTTAAGGTCACCCCGAACACCCTGGTCAAGGATGCACAGAAACAGCTGGAAGACAGCAAACTGTGGATGCTCCTGGTGGTGGACGACGACGGCAAACTGGTCGGCTACGTGCGCAAGGAAGATATTTCCGCTGCCCTGCCGTCCCTCATGACCTCCCTGGAAAAACATGAACTCAACTATCTGATGAGCAAACTCACCGTGGAAAAAATCTTCCGCACCGACATCAAAACCGTCACACCCGAGACCGAAATCGAAGGTGCTGCGGACATGATGTTCGAGATGAACCTGGCCGGACTGGCCGTGGTTGATGATGCAGGTGAACTCATTGGATATATAAATAGAAATGTCATGCTCGACGTGCTGGCAGAAGAGATGGGATATCGTGAAGGCGGCAGCCGCATCACCCTTGAGACCGAAGACCGCTCCGGCGTTCTCTACGAAGTCTCGGGTGTTATCGCGAACATGAAAATGTCCATC
>JAFLJT010000285.1 GCA_022712855.1 Pseudodesulfovibrio sp.
CTTCTTCAATGGCTACCTTGGTTTTGATCATTGCCAACAGTATTTTGGGGGCCATATTGTTGCTTGTAGAACTCTGTCAGGTCGATTTGCTGAAGGCGGAGTTATATAGCTGTATAAGGCTCTATAGTTATGTTGGGCTGACTTGGGTTATATAGGCGTTATTGCTTACAGCTCGTAGGGTTTGCGTACAGTCAGAAGCTGGCCAAAGGGTATAGAAAAAGCCAAGAAAACTCCTGCGAGATTCCTTGGCTTTTGATATGGTCGGCAGCCATTTAGTTACATATTACCCTTCATTTTCTTCATGGTCTTTTCCATCTTCATGTTGCCATCTTCCATCATTTTGATCGCGGCATCGGGGGCTTTCTTCATCATTCCCATGCCCTTCATGAGCATCATCATGTCTTTGTTCATCTGTTTCATGGATGCCTGCATGTCCTTGTTGTGATTCTTTTTTGCATGTCCTTCAACTGCAGCCATGCCGTGGTGCATGTCGGTCATATGTTTGTTCAGGGAACCCATGGCGGCTTTGCGTTTGGCCGGGGCTTTCATGGTCTCGACGTCCATCTTCATCATATTCAGATTGTCTTCCATGACCTTCATGCTTTCATGCACTGTCATGCTCATGTCATCTGCTTTCATGTCGCTATGGTCCATGTCTTTCATTGCGAAGGCGAAGCCGGATACGAGCAGGGTCATGGCAAGTGCGATAGCGATGGTTGAGAATTTTTTCATTGTAAGTCTCCTTGAGTTAGTTAGTTAGTTAGTTTTTTTGTTGATATAATTAAGCATTATTGCTTTCAGGTATTTCACACTTTTCGCCTCTCTTGAATTTGATCTCCTCCACGAAGCAGTACAGCGTCGGGACTACGAAGACCGTCAGGATGGCGATGGTCATGCCGCCAAAGGACGGGATGGCCATGGGGACCATGATATCAGCGCCTCGACCTGTTGAGGTCAGTACCGGTATCAGGGCTAGGATGGTTGTGGCTGATGTCATCAGTGCCGGGCGGATTCGGCGTTGCGCTCCAGCGATAATGGCTTGGCGTATTTCAGCGACGCTGCCCATTTTTCGACAATCGCGGCTTTCATCCAGATAGGTCGCCATGATGACACCATCATCTGAGGCAATGCCGAACAGAGCCAGGAAACCGACCCAGATAGCGACACTGAGGTTGATGGGGTGAACCTGGAAGAGTTCTCGCATGTGTGTGCCGAACACACTGAAGTTGAGGAACCAATCCTGACCGTAGAGCCAGATCATCATGAAGCCGCCGGACCATGCCACGATGATGCCGGAGAAGACCATAAAGGTCGTGGCCATGGACTTGAACTGCAGGTACAGGATGACGACGATCACCATCAGCGCCAGCGGCAGGATGACAGCCAGCTTTTTCTGTGCGCGAATCTGGTTCTCGTAGTTGCCCGCGAACTCGTATGACACTCCGCTGGGAACTATCAGTTCACCAGAAGCGATTTTGCTGTCGAGATATGCACGGGTGCTTTCGACGACATCGACCTCGGCAAAGCCTGACTTTTTGTCGAACAGTACGTAGCCGATCAGGAACGTGTCTTCGCTCTTGATGACCTGCGGGCCACGAATATAGCGCATGTCCGCAATCTGCCGCAGGGGGATTTGCTCTCCTGCCGGCGCAGCAACGAGGATGTTTTCCAGCTCTTCGATACTGTCACGCAGTTCACGCATGTAGCGCACTCGTATGGGGTATCGTTCACGACCTTCAATGGTTGTGGAGAGCATTTTGCCGCCGACAGCCACTTCGATGACGTCCTGAACATTTTTGAGTTTGATGCCGTATTGAGCAATGGCTTCACGGTCGATGACGATCTCAAGGTATGGCTTACCCACGATACGATCTGCGATGACCGCTGCGGGCTGAATGGACGGCACTTCCTTGAGCAACTGTTCCAATTGCAGGCCAAAATCATCAATGGTTTGGAGGTCCGGCCCCTTGACCTTGATGCCCATGGGAGCACGCATGCCAGATTGGAGCATGACGATTCGCGCCGCAATGGGTTGGAGCTTGGGAGCCGAAGTCGTGCCGGGCATTTCTGCGGCCACGGTGATTTCATCCCATATGTCGTCGGGAGACTTGATGCCTTTCCATTTGGTGCGACCGGGATTCAACTCCGGGTCAAGCGGGGCTCTCCATTGTCTGAACGGTTTGCCTTCAGCGTCAGGGATGAGTTTTCCGTCCTCGTCACGAGGATAAAAGCCCTGAACGAGGTAGGGCAGATCATCGCCCGCAGGCAGAGGTTTGCCTTCAGCCGAGCGGAAGTAGTCCTTCTGGTCCTCATCAAAAGTATAGCGCAATCGCTTGCCGCTCTCGTTGATGAGATATTCAGGCTTATAGTTGATGACCGTTTCGATCATAGACACAGGAGCTGGATCAAGCGGTGTTTCTGCACGGCCGAGTTTGCCAACGGCGCTGTCAACTTCTGGAATATCCAGCATCGCCATGTCCTGTTTCGACAAGACATCCTGCACCTCGCCTATGGAGGCGTGGGGCATGGTCGTGGGCATGTAGAGGAACGAACCTTCATCAAGTGGCGGCATGAATTCCTTGCCCAGGCCCGGGAACGCGTGAATGACTGCTGCCACAGGGCGTGATGCTCGTACAGAGTCAGGCATCCAAGATGTCAGGGGACCACCACCGAACCAGATGAGCGCTCCGAAGAGGACAAAAGATGCTGGCAGACAAAGGAACTTTCCCTTGTTCTCCAGAGTCCAAGCCAGCATCCTCGGATAACCATTTTGGAATACCTGGAAGAAAAGCATCACTCCGCCGATGAGCACAGAGACAAAAATGATGTTCAGGAGATTCCCTTTCTCTGGGCCTAAGGGCAACCAATGGGTGGCGAGGAAAATCGTTATTAATGAAATGACACCCCAATTTTCCACCTTGCCGAACACCCCTTCAATACGTGGTGGCAGAAGGTGGCCGAAAATTCGGTGCAGGCCGAGAACGATAAGGAACAGGCCGACCCACCATTTGACGAAGACGACAACGGTCAGACCCGCTGCGATGTACAGCATATCGACGAAGTGATTCGGCAACCGCTTTTTGGCATTCGGGTCCTTGCGCTTGTATATGAGATGCGCGATGGCCGGAAGCACAGTCAGGGCCACGATGATGGAGGCGATGAGCGCAAAACTTTTTGTGTAGGCCAGTGGCTTGAAGAGCTTGCCTTCAGGCCCTTCCATGGCAAAGACGGGCAGGAAGCTGACGATGGTCGTTGCCACTGCCGTCATGATGGCGCTGCCGACCTCGGAAGCACCTTTGAAGATGACCTTCATTCGATCTTCATCAAGGGACGCCTGCTCAAATTTTCTGAGAATATTCTCGCAAATGATGATGCCCATATCGACCATTGTACCAATGGCGATAGCTATACCGGACAGGGCGACGATGTTGGCGTCCACGCGGAATATACGCATGCCGATGAAAACCATCATCACGGCTATGGGCAACAATGATGAAATGAGGAGCGAACTCGGCAGATGCATGACTGCGATGAGCACCACGATGATGGTGATCAGAATTTCTTCAGTCAGGGC
>JAFLJT010000039.1 GCA_022712855.1 Pseudodesulfovibrio sp.
CGTCCCGCACTCCGACGCTGGAACCTCCACTGCTTTGATCAGATTCTTGATCTGCTAAAACCGGGCGGCCAAGCTAAGCTCTTAAAAGCCGACATTTTTTGGTCCTTTTTTGTGGCGGCCCAGCCAAAAAAGGACCGCCGTCCGCGCAGGACATGGAAGCTTCGAAAGGCCAAGCCTTTCAACTGGCGTTGCTCCGTCCGGAGCTGTCACCCAATTCTTCAATCCCGCCAAAAGCGGCTTCCACACCTCTTTCTCTTTCTTCCTTCTTCTCTTCTCTCTCCCCAAAAGACATCACACAAACATCGCATACATAGTCGCCCCAACCATAACAACCACCAACACCAAATTCACCCCCACCAACACAGACTTCGACTTCAACGACCGCATAATCACCGCTCCACCCCACCCCCACAAACTATGAAACGACACCTGAAAAAACATAAACGTCAAAACAAACATCAGCGTCTGCTGCACCAACGGCACATCAGGGCTGGCAATCTGACTAAACCCCACCACCGACATAGCCCAACTCTTCGGATTGGTAGGATGGACAAACACCCCCTCAATAAAAGTGAACCGCTTGTCCGCGTTTGCCGAACCAATCTGCATGGTGATGATCTTCCATCCCAGGTAGAAAATATACGCCATACCGCACACCTTCAGCCCCCATGCAACCCGAGGCGATGCCAACAACAATCCGCCCAACCCGAAACTGACCAAGGTATTCAGCGTTGCTGCACCCACAGTCGTTCCCGCCAAAAATGACAAGGCCGACCGGAAACCAGTCGTCTGGCCGATAGCCATCATGGACAAATTCCCAACACCGGGCGTCCCGGTCATCACGATCACGAACAACACAAATGCCATATAAGTTTCTATTGTCATCCTCTCATCTCCATCTGCCACGCCGCTGGCCGAGAAAGCGCAAGCTGTTTACCCATGGGGGATTTATGATGATCAAGGTGTATTGTTGACATTGTATGGTGTCAATGCAAACATTGTCCGCATGACAATATATTCACCACGGCTGGCCGGGGGAACCGGGCCGCTTTATAAAGATTTGGCCGACGCCATCGAACGCGATATCGAAAGCAGCGTCCTCACGCCCGGCGAACGATTGCCCACTCACCGCGACCTAGCGGACGAACTGCATATGAACGTCTCCACCGTGACCCGGGGATATCAGGAAGCAGAGAAACGCGGATTGGTAACCGGGACGGTTGGACGTGGAACTTTTGTAGCGTCCGACGCCACCACGTCGACGGCCATGGTGTCATTCGAACCGTGCGCTCCCGGGATGTTGGAGATGGGGCTTATTTCACCGCTTTCAAATCTGGACCCGGATGTGACCGAGGGATTTCGTCGTATTGCCCGGCGCAAAGATCCGTCCTCATTCATGCGCTATTCCGACCCGCGCGGACTGCCCGAACACCGTCAGGCAGGCGCGAACTGGGCCGGACGCTACGGACTGGACGCCATAGCTGAAGACGTCATTGTCTGCGCCGGGGCACAGCATGGGCTGACCTGCTGCCTGAGCGGATTATTCCGAGCCGGAGACCGCATCGCCACGGACGCCCTCACCTATCCCGGCATGAAAACATTGGCTTCCATGCTCGGTATTCGGCTGGTACCCATCGCCATGGATGAGCAAGGCATGATGCCCGAGGCCCTCGACGCAGCGTGTCGCCGTGACACAATCAAAGGCGTCTACCTCATGCCCGGCGTGCACAATCCAACCACTGCCACCATGTCCTCTAAACGTCGTGACGATATCGCCCGCCGCGCCGAGGTCCATGACCTGATCATCATCGAAGATGACGCATACGACCTCACCGATCCGGGCGAACAAACACCGGTAGGCAGCCGAGCCCGGCACCGCAGCGTGTATGTTGCGGGCATGTCCAAATCGTTGGCAGCAGGACTCCGAGTCGCTTTTCTCGTGGCACCCAAGCCGTTTTTGAAACCGCTGGCTCAGGCCGTGCTCAACACCATCTGGATGGCCCCGCCTCTCAACAGTGAACTCGCCTCCATGTGGATCAATGACGGCACGGCTGACCGGGTCATTGAAGCCAAACGTACCGAGGCAGCCCGGCGTTACATGATCGCCTGCGATGCACTTGAGGGTATACGGTTCCGGGGCAAACCCAGCGGTTTTTATCTCTGGGCCGAACTCCCCAAAGGCTGGACCGGGCAACGGCTTGAAACAGCAGCGAATAAGGCCGGGGTCAATGTCTTTGGCGCGGAAAAATTCGCGGTAGGTGAGACAACGCCCCCAGCGGCAGCACGTATTTCGCTGACAGGAACAGAACGTCTCGATGATTTCAAAAAAGGCTTATCAATCCTGAAAGGAATACTGAAAAACGGCTAACACTCTCTCCCAATCAAGAAGCATGTATTTTGAGCATTTGACTCATGTCATAGACTTTTTTGATGTGAATGATTATTATTTGAGATAACAACAAGTCTCATACACGTTGTTGACGGTGGCCACGGCAGGCCGTCGTGTATTCGATTTTTCAAAATCGATATTTACAGACAACGGTGCTCAGCCCTGGGGAGGGAAACCATGCGTTTTTCAGTCATCACACCAGCAATACTCGTTATTGTCATAGCCTTATTCAGTCTACCCGCTTTCGCGAACAGCGATCTGCAAGGCCCGTCTTTCAGCGATCCAGCCCAAAAGCAGGATATGCCCAAGGAGTGGCAAGACAAGAAGATTACCTATGAAGAATCCATGAAGGATGCTGATCTGGTCATCGACTTGAACCAGCAAATCTATCACGCATTCCTCCCGGCCGTGCAGGCTTTTGCGGCGGCAGAGAATATCAAGATCGTGGTCATGGAAGGCACCTGTGGCAAGTCCGCAGGAAGAATTTCCCGCAAGGAAGTCGATCTGGCGTCCTTCTGCTGCCCTCCCGGCAAGATTGATCGCATGCCCGACCAACAATTTCACACACTTGGGATTATGCCCTTGTCGCTGCTTGTTAATCCAAACAACCCGGTAAAGAGCATCACCCTTAAGCAGGCCCGCGACATGTATCAGGGCGAGATCGACAACTGGTCCGCCATGGGTGGGGACAACCTGACCATCAAGCCACTGGCATCCTTGCACTGCAAGCTCAGACCCGGTCACTGGCGTCTGCTCCTCGGTCACGAAGACCTCTTTGGTGAAGACATGCTGGAAGTGGGCGAGATGTCCGACATGATCGCGCTGGTTGCCTCTGACCCAGCTGCCGTCGGCATTGAAACCAATCTGGTTGCCAATCGATTCAAGGAACGCGGTACGGTTCGAAGCCTCGACATCAACGGCATCTCCACAGATGACCTTGATAAGCTCCTGACGCTGGACTATCCACTCTACCGCACTTTTGTCTTCTCCTCATGGAGCAGAGACGACCTTTCTACCGAGCTATCTCGCAAGGCGCTCAAGATGATTATGGACGAAGCCGAACGTCTCGGGCCTTCAATCGGATTGGTGCCGCCGTCCATGCTCCGCAAGGCTGGCTGGCAATTTGACGGCAACGAACTTATCGGCGAACCGGTCAAGTAGAGAAACTGCATGCGCGCATCGCTGAAGTCACTGCATAGACGAATGCCCCTGACCCTGAAGATGATCCTCATCTTCGTGATTGTCGGTGGCCTGCTGTGGACTGTCATGGACTCCGTCATGACACGCTCCATCACCCTTATGTTCAAGGAACAGCTCACGGCCCGTCTGAACCAGATGGATCAGGACTACCGTATGCGGTTCAGCCGCTATATCATCGCCTACCCACAGGCGGCCAAATTGGTTGCCGGGCAGAAACTCACTGCAGATTATGTCATAAATTCGAACTGGACCAAGGAAGAAGGAGAACCAAAGGTTCACCGCCGTCCACCACAATGGTTTATCCCGACCTCCATACAACGCTCATTAATCAAGGCGAAGGGAGCCTTGCTTCTGGACGCCCATGGTCGTGTTCGAGAAATCTATCAGCAAGGCAAAACACCCTTGCCCTATACCCTTCGCCACCCAAGCGATATCCTCTTGGAACGCAGTTCAAATCTGGCATACATTGTAACCCAGGACGGCATGCCCTATGTGTTTACCACGGCGACCATCTCCGATGAATTTGGCGATACTGTAGGCTATCTGGTCATAATGAACCCGCTGGACGCCAAGTTCCTTCACGCCTCGCAAGGGCGGTATACTCAAGACATCATCATTGCACTGGTTCAGGGCGATCCACCGAAGATCATCTCAAGCAGCGATCCTGCCCGATTCCCAAAAGGCGCACCGTTGCATAAGTTTGCAGGCGAACATCTGGGCCGTATCCAGAGCTTTTTTGAGTATGGCAGTTCGGAAATGACATTCAAGTTCGTCTCATTCATTCCAACCCAGCAGATTGACGGGTTGATTAGCACCTTCGTCACCCGCAATCGTCTTTTCTGGGCAGGCATGGCCGTCATCTACATCCTGGCATTTATGCTGCTTATGCTGACCGTGACCCGCCGGATCCGACACCTGACGACGCGCATCGAAGGCTTCTCCGGGCGATTCGTTGAGGAGACCGGAGAACGCATCAAATCCGGAGATCCACTCGTTGTCATGGAGGATTGTTTCGAACAGCTGACCAAAATTATTGAGGACAGGACTGCAGCTATCGAGGGAGCCAACATTGAATTATCCGAGAAGGCTATTGCCCTGCAAAAGGCCAATACACGACTCAGAGAACTCGATGAACTGAAGTCCACCATCATGACATCGGTATCCCACGATCTGCGGACACCCATGACGTCCATCCTCGGATTTGCCAAGCTCATATCCAAGGATTTTACGAAAAACTTCAGCCCATTGGCCGAGGGTGATCGACGGCTTAAGGAACGGGCTGACAGGATTATCAGCAACATCGGAATCATCACTAATGAAGGCAATCGACTGACCCGGCTCATCAACGATTTCCTTGACCTCAACAAGATCGAGGAAGGACGATTGAACTGGAACGATCAGGACATTGACCCCGGCAAGCTCATCGACGACACGGTGCAAGCCGTCAGCGGCGAATTTGCCCACAAGAAGGAAGTCATTCTCTACGTCAACAAGAGCGAGCCGTTGCCGACCATCAAGGTCGACCCTGATCGCCTCGTGCAAGTGCTGGTCAACCTGCTCAACAATGCGGCCAAATATACTGTGAAGGGACGGGTTACCGTCCTAGCAGACACCATGAATAACGGTGATTTACGAATTCAAGTGGCAGACACAGGGCAGGGTATCCCCCATGATCAGCTTGAAGTGATCTTCGACAAGTTCCATCAGGTCACAAATACCGACACCATGGACGATATTCCCAAGGGCAGCGGGCTGGGCCTGAATGTCTGCAAAAAGATCATCCAGCATTACAATGGCCGAATCTGGGCGGAGAGCGACCCCGGCAAAGGAAGCACCTTCCTTTTCACCATTCCACACACAGCCTTCAACTGGCCTCCCAAATAAAAAAACGGCTCGCAGTTCACACTGCGAGCCGTTTCATTTTGGATTTTTCGTTCACTATCCCAAGGTCTTGATAAATTCGTTGGCCTCGGCGATGGACTTTTCCATTTCCTTGATAAGCGCGTCCACATCAGAACGGATAGTGGTCAGTTCGCCTTCCAGAGAGGCGATGGCCTTGGCATTGAGGTTGTGCTTGAGGTAGAGCACCTGATCCTTGAATGCTGCCAGAACAGGGTCCATCTTGGAGCTAGCCTTTTTCATGGCTTTCAGCAGTTTGCCGTAGCGAGCCTTGGTTGCAGAAAGCTGTTTCTGGCTGGAGCGACGCAGCTTGGAGCTGGTGTATTCCTTATTTTCCTCAGTCCACTCATCAAAGAGGGCCTCGGCGACATCTTCCACAGCTTCAATGCGGCTGCGAACACGATCGGCCATGTCTTCACTGGTCTCGTATTCGCTATTCAGGACGTCATATTTTTCTTCAAGCGCACCGCCGTCGAAATCAACAACACTTTTGTAGCGCTCCAGCGCATTGGCGAATTGTTCTTTGGCATCCTCCTGTGATTCGCGGGCGTCTACCACTCGGTCAGACAAAATTTCGCGTTTCTCATACCCCACTTCCTCCATGGCCGCATAGTATACCTTCTGGCAACCGACGGTAAACATGAGAGAAAAGAGGGTGAAGATCAGGACCAGACGTTTCATATGGAACTCCTTAAGAACAAATTCATTTGTATGCTTCACAGGCAGATACAACAAAGGAGGGCAGCGGGCAAATATCACCCAACCTGTTTCAATTCCCGTCGCGCTCCAGCCACCAGAGCGTCCGTAAACCGCCCAAGCTGGCCGGATTCGAGATTCCAGCAATGCCAGTGCAGACGCACGGTGAAGGTGTGACCAGGGCAAAGATCCACCAACTCGCCACGCTCCATATACTCAACAGCCTGCTGGTCGGGCATCATTCCACAAACCCGCCCGGATGCGATGGTCGGGCCGAATTTCTCGGATGATGGCAGATAAAATCCGTTATACGAAGATGGCTGCTCGCCCAAAACACCACTCAGAAGGACACTATGCATGCTGTCCTTACGATTGAAAATCAGAATTGGAGCAGCATTCAGCGCATCTAAGCACACGCCCTCACTGAACCATTTCGTCCGGTAATCCGAAGTAGCATACAATCTGTAATCCATATCACCCAAGTACTCTACCCGGCATCCCTGAATTGGCTCACTGCGGTCACTGATACAGCCGAGGACCTCGCCATTGCGCAACATCTTATGGGTTTGCGCCTGGTCATCAGCACTCAGATCAAGAAGAATAGGCTCTTCATTCAGATAGCTATCAATGGCCGGAAAAAACCACGTGGCCAGTGAATCGGCATTGATGCCCACGGACAGCGTAGTGAACCCGCTGGACTGGTTGCCCAACCCCGGATCAAGATCCTCTTCCAACCGCCGAACCTGCCGATAGTGCTTGAGCATTTCCCGCCCCGCAGGCGTCGGCACCGGCGGCGATGACCGCACCAACAGCACCCCGCCAGCCTGTTCCTCAAGCAACTTCACCCGCTGAGACACGGCCGATTGCGTGAGATGCAACACTTTCGCCGCCTTCTCAAACCCACCTTCCGCGGCAACCACCGCAAACGCTTCCACCAATTTATAATCGAGCATGCCCTACTATTAGCAATTCTTATACAACATGAAAACAATTAGTTTCACACAGCCCCCAACAACGGATAAACCTCTTTTCAGACACAAAACTGACTCAACACACATACAACCAATAAAAACACTCTCTCCCGCTCTCCACGACTCGCGCGAATGCGCATAT
>JAFLJT010000040.1 GCA_022712855.1 Pseudodesulfovibrio sp.
CCCCTGAGAACATTTTGGCCCATTGAAAATTGTAATCCAAAACTATATCCGTCGGTTGTAAGGCTTAGAAAGGGAAAAACCGGGAGTGCCGAGGCACTCCCGGTGAATCAGACTATAAGGGTCTTACATGGGCCACAGTTCAATCTGCCAGCCAGCGGGGAGGTCGTAACCCATCCACTTCTTGAACAGGGACTGGTATGTGCCGTCGAGCCACATTTCGTTGAGGGACTTGTTCACGAAATCGCGGAAAGCGGAATCGTTGGAAGGAACGCCGAGACCGTAAGGCTCGGAGGAAAAGAACTCACCAACGACTTCCCATTTCTCGGGATTGTCGTCGCCAGCTTTGAGACCAGCAAGGATACCGGAGTCGGTGGTGACTGCCTTAACTTTGCCCTGCTTCAGAGCCATGAAAGCCTGGGGGTATTCATCGTATGAGATGACCTGGGCTTTGGGCTGTGCTGCAGCGATGTTCTTTTCAGAGGTGGAACCCTTGACGGTACCGACTTTTTTGTTAGCCAGATCATCTGTGGAAGCGATGCCGGAGCCCTTTTTGACGAGGAGCTTCTGGCCATCCATGAAGTAGGTGATGGAGAAATCAATCTGCTCATCACGGGAGAACTTGTGAGTCATGGTAGCAGCCAGGATATCAACGGAACCCTGAGCCAGCATCGGGATGCGGTTCTTGGATGTGACAACCTTGAACTCGGTCTTCACGCCCAGCTTGGCAGCCAGAGCTTTACAGATGTCTACGTCGAAACCGACGAGCTTTTTGGAATCAGCATCAATGAAGCCGAACAGGTTAACGGAGTCTTTGACACCACAAACCAGAACGCCAGCTTTTTTGACGTCTTCGATTTTACCAGCGCTCGCTACGGAAGCTGCGAACATGAAGGACAGTACCAGGGCCAGAATAATTACCAAACGTTTCATAATTCCTCCTCTCTCATACAATTCAAACAGTTATATACCAATTAAAGAATTTCCTTCAGGAAGTTCTTTGTACGCTCATGTTTCGGGTTTTTGAAGAATTCATCCGGCGGGGCTTGTTCGACCACAACGCCTTCGTCCATGAAAAGAACGCGGTCACACACTTCACGGGCAAAGCCCATTTCGTGGGTAACACAGAGCATTGTCATACCCTCACGCGCCAGATCCTTCATGACGTTCAAAACCTCATTAATCATTTCCGGATCAAGAGCGGAGGTCGGCTCGTCAAAGAGCATAACCTTGGGCTTCATGGCCAGGGAACGGGCGATGGCAACACGCTGCTGCTGACCACCGGAAAGTTCTGCGGGGTACTTGTGTGCCTGATTACCAATACCGACACGGTCCAAAAGCTGAAGTGCTAAGGCTTCGGCTTCATCTTTCGGCATATTTCTGACCTTCAGTGGGGCCAGCGTGACATTATTCAGGATGCTCAGATGAGGATACAAGTTGAACTGCTGGAAAACGATACCGATTTCAGCACGCAGGTCATTAATATTGACGTCTTTGTCCTGGATATCCTTTCCATCAAAAAGGATCTGCCCTTTCTGATATTCCTCCAACCGATTAATGCAGCGGATGAAGGTAGATTTACCGGAACCGGATGGGCCACAGATGACCAGCACCTCGCCCTTGTCAACAGATTCGGTAATACCCTGAAGGACGTGAAAATCACCGTACCACTTATGCAGTTTGTCAACTTCGATCATTGCCATATAAAAGTAACTCCAAACGTAGATTAGCTCAAAAATGAAACCGGGCCAGCCAGTCGGATTATGTCCCCAGCGGCTTGACCCTAGTATTGAATTTGCCTGTTACTTGTTATCCAAATCAGTAAAAAAGTCAAGGTACTGTTCAATAAAGAGACGGTTCTTTGCCCTTCAAAAAATCATCCCAAAAGCAAGAATGTACCCCAGTATTTCGGAAAACAGGATGTAATTTAAGACAAAAGCTTTACTACGATGAGCATAATGCACAATTCCTCATCGTATTGTGCGTTCACAGAATTGTACACTTTATTCCCCCTTACATCGACAACTCTCCCCACATCCTACTAATCCCCTTCCTTACCATCACTCCAAAAGCCAATAAAAAAGGCCCGCTCTTTCGAGCGGGCCCTTTATTAGTGATGAAGCGTACGGTTTAGTCGCCAGACTGGTAGTTCAACTTCGTTTCCAGCGGGAAGACCGGCAGGTAACGATAGGAGAGACTGATGACGATGAAGCCGAAGGCAATGATCATGATGGACGTGGCGTACTCAACCCAGTTCGGGTAGTAGAGCTGCCATGTATCAAAGGGCATTACCGGGAAGGCGATGGTCTGAACCGTAAAGATGTAACGGTTCAGGGAAACGCCGATGCAAGCGAGGATTCCTGCTGTATACAGCAGGCCCGGACGATTGCGGATAGAGGGTACGACCAGCATGATTGCCGGGACGATACCGCAGATGACGATCTCGGAGAACATCAACCATTTGCCATAGATGAAGCCGTAGAACATATCATCAAAGGTCAAACCGACGGAAGGCAGGTAGCCAGTGGCCCATGCCCATGTGTCGATGATCTTGAAGAACATGTAAACGCTCAGCATGGAGCCGGCGATTTTGGCCATCAGTGCTTTAGTCTTGAAGTCAACGAGCTTCTTGCCAGTGATCTTTTCCATGAGGGTGGCGACCAGGACGGTGAAGACCGGGCCGGTACCGACAGCGGAAAGGATAAAGAGGAAGAAGGTCCAGGGCCAGATGAAGAAGCCTTCGCGGAAAGCGAAAGGACGACCAATCAGGACACCGTACATGCCACCCAGGGAACCCTGGTGGAACGTGGACAGGAATGCGCCGATACCGGCAAACAGAGCCATGTTCACGTGTAAGTTATGCGCAAACGCGTGGATGAAGGGAATCTTGTTCAACTGTTTCTGCTCGAGGATCAGCGGGACGAACTCGATGATCAGGACGATCAGGTAACAGGTGATACAGAAGATAACTTCTGTCAGCATGGAGTGGACATTCGGATGCCAGTAACCGAACCAAGCACGGGTCGGCTGACCAACATCGAGTACCAGAATCAACATGGCGCCCGCGTAGCAACAGAAACCGATGATAACCGTCAGGTTAATGATCTTTTCAAGTTGTTTGATCTTGAGGATGTACTTCAGCAGACCGGTGAAAAATGCACCAGCGCCAAGCGCGATCACAGCAAGGTCAAAGGTAATCCAGGCGCCGAAACCAAAGTAGTTATCGAGGCCAGTAGTACCGATTCCATTATACAGGACGAGTGTTGCTCCGTAGACACCCCAGAGGAACACTGCCCCCAAGAAGCCCATCCAGAGCATGAACTGTCCAAACGAACACCGCTGAGTCCCTTCCGGGAAGAGTTTGCTATCCATTGTTTAGCCTCCTAACCGTGGGAATTAGACGGGGCACCATGAGCACCACCGTCAGCGTTGTAGTTATCACCAAGTTTACGAACCCACTCGCGTTCGCTCGTGTAGTAAACCTGGGGGTCCAAGCCGAGCTTTTCGATCAAGCGGTAGGCGTTCTTGCCCTTGGCCAATTCGTGCACCTTGTGCTCGGGATTGTTGAGATCGCCGAAGGTGATAGCCTTAGTAGGACAGATGTCGGCACAAGCAGTGTTGTACGCGCCATCAGGCAGATCCATGGGATCATTACCGTCTTGACGGGCCTGATCCTTGGCATCGAGGTAGCGGCTGTGACAGAAGCTACACTTCTCAACCACACCACGGGGACGTACAGCAGTCGAAGGGCTTAAGCCCTTGTCCATGCCTTCCGGCCAGATCGGATCCCACCAGTTAAAGTAACGAGCGTGGTATGGGCACGCTGCCATACAATATCTACAACCGATGCAACGAGGAGTAACCTGAGAGACGATGCCGCCCTCTTCGTTCTTCTCGGTAGCTACAACCGGACAGACAGGCACACAGGCAGGGTTACCGCACTGCATACATGGTCTGGGCAGGTAAGCTGTCTCATGTTCCGGGAAGCTTTTGCCATTAGACAGTTCGTAGACATACAGCCAAGTCAGAGTCTTGAGCTTGTTGGATGCGTCATCGCGATCCCAAGTCAGAGCCTGAACATAGTTATAGGGGTCTTTCTTGGTCATCGGAGCGATGTTGTTCTCCACCTGGCAGCCGACCATACAGGCCCCGCAACCAGTGCATTTGTCAACATCAATGACCATGCCCCATTTGACTTTGAATTCTTTCATTTGCATGTTGGTTCTCCCTAGATTTTGGCGACGTTCACAGTGGAACCGGCCCAAGTCGAGGCGCCAGCGGCAGCTTCAGAGCTCACCGTGAGGATCTTGTAAACGTTATCGCCCTTGCCCTTCGAGAACTCATCGCCGACGGTGTGGCCCATTCCCAGAGGAGCAGCCACAACACCCGGCAAAACGCCTTCGAAGACCTGAACCAGTGCTTCGCACTCGCCATTTCCACCAGAGAGTTTCACCTTGGAACCAACACTCACGCCAAGCTTCTTGGCAGTGACGGATGCCATCATGACAACCATGTTGTCGCCAACGAGCTGGTTGTTGCTGATGGTAGCCGGAGCATTAGGAGTAGTCGCCTGATTGGCGGTACCAACACTCAGAACCGTGTAAGGAGCCAGGCCAACAGCGCCAGTTCCCTTGACGGGAACAGCAGCTTTGCCCAGCGCACTTGCGGCCAGGGTGACACCGGACATGTCCGGAGTCTCTTCCAGAACGTATGCAGCACCTTCAACCAGCTCATCCATGTCTGCGCCAATAGCTTCGACCTTGGCTTCGATGACTTCAGCGAAAGACTCGGAATCGAGTCCAGCCGGAGCCAGAAACAGGTCGCGTGCATCTTTGGCACCAGATGCGGGTTTTGAGACCGGTGCGCCCATGGTGTATATTGCCGAAGCAACACCGTAAGGGCTGGCCAGATCATCATAGCGCTCATAAGAGTGCAAGCTGGGCAGTACCAAGTCGGCGGCAGCAGTAGTCTCGGTGTTGACCGAGTCTATAGCTACAGTGAATCCAGCCTTGACCTGCTCAGGCAGAGCATATGTGGGGTTAGCTTCGTAGATAATCACCATCTCGGCGTCGACACCCTGGAGGATATCGCCTTTGAGCATTTCGCTACGGGTCATTGCACCATCAACGGCTGCTGCGAATTCGGGAAGCACTTTCATGCCACCGCCCAAGAGCAGGTTGAGTGCGATGCCAGCGGCGTTGGCAGCCACGGATCCAGCCGGAACAACCACGGGGTTGCTGGCGGACAGCAGCTGCTTGGCGACTTCGGCCATCTGATCGGCTTTGACACCAGTGGCGGCTTCGACCTTGGCTGGGGTGTACCCGGCCATGACCATTGCCTTGAACTGATCAAAGTCGGATGCAGGCACGGACTTGCCAGCCTGCAATACATAATAACAGATACCCAGAGTGAAAGCAGCCATGCCTTCAGCCGGGACGGGCACCCATTTGCTTGTTACGGAAGCGGTCTTGGTCTGCATGGGACCGGCGAAGATGAACTTGCCGCCCTCATTGTTTGCAAACGCTTTCATGTTGGCAACGGTGGGACCCCAAGATTCAAAGGCGTCGGCACCGGCCAGCAGGACCACATCGGCGTTTTCCATGTCGTAACCGATCTGGCCGGAACCGCCCATGAGGCCGGTCCATGCTCTATCGGAAACCTGCATATCGCAGGGCATGGTGTAGAACTTGTCGCTCTGTTTTCCGGTGAGAACAGCGGAAAGAAGCTCGTTTACGGTACCAGTCTGGTCACCGGAAATGACAGCAACATTGCTACCAGCGGCGGCCAATTTGTCGACCAGAACCTCTTCGGCTTTTTCCCAGGTGATTTCTTCACCGTTCAACATCGGAGCCGCGATACGGTTGGGGCTGTTCTTCACCTGGACACCATTGGCGCACAAGGGGCAGATACCACCACCGGAAAGCGGGTTATCCATGTTTCCTTCAGTACCAAAGGCTTCTCCCGCAACAGTGCGGACCTTTACGGCACATCCGGATTCACACATCTTGGACACAGTCGGTACACCTTTTACTTCCCCGTATTTCAACGTGGGAATCCAGGGCCAGTTCTGCGTCCAGATGGAAACATCATCAAGGAGCGTCCAAACCGTCGGAGTAAAAAGGATACCGACGGTGGCGCCCACACTCATCTGAATAAAAGCTCTGCGTGCTACGCTCATATCAGTACCTCTTTACTTATGACAGGTGTAGCAGGCGTTGGGCTGACCCTTAAGGGCATGGCACCGTTCGCACTTCCACATCTTCATGGTCATCTTGCTATAGCCGGAGATGATATTCCGCTCAAAAGCTGGCGGCGTATCGTTCTTGTCGATGTCCTTCATGTGGCACAGATTACAATTCTGTTCGCCAGGCTCATCAAACACAGCGGAGTCAACAACACTAGACAGTTCGTTCTTCATCTCAGCCAATTCGGCGATATCAAGACCTTCGTGGGCCTTGTGAGAGAAGTAGACGTTGTCCGGCTGGTATTGGTAATTCAACCAAGGTACTTCTGTACTCTGGATGAGGTACTTGACCACGTACTCGCGTTCTGCAGCTTTGTTTTCATCTTCGCCGGAAAGCAGGTTGTCTTCAATGACTTCCAGTTCAGCGGCAATGATGGCGTTGTAATCACTCGGGTCGATACCGGCTTCGGCAATGGCTTCCATTGCTTCTTCGGGATCAACTGCGTGACACTCAGCACAGCCTTCGTTAGTCGGGAAACCGGCGTAAGAGCCGTCGTCCCGGAAATAGTGGCAACTTTCGCAATCCATTCCTTCGCTCTCTACGTGGATGGCATGACTAAACTTGAATGGCTGCTCTATTTCTTCGTAGAACAAACCAGGCAGTACAGCCCAACCTAAAACGCAGGTGGCCAAGAAGCCGATAATAAAGGGGAGTACCCCTCCACACCGTTTCGATGCTCTTCTTTCCTCCATAACCTCAACCTCGCCCCATCACTCTAAAGTTTATGTGAAATTCACAACAATTGAACTATGTCCCCATAAGGCACGGACCGTTTTCGTGTCAAGAGAATATGAAAAAATTCACGATCTCTTTTCCACAAAAAAAAACAAGAAAACCATGCCTATAAAGACCAATAACCAAATTTATAGATTATTTCTTAACCCGCCCGTAGACGTCGTCAAAACGCACAATATCGTCTTCTTCCAAGTACGGTCCGCTCTGAATTTCAATGATATTCAGTGCAACTTTCCCCGGATTAGCCAATCTGTGCTGTGACGCTTTGGGAATGTCCACGGACTGGTTTTCCACCAGTATCCGCGGTTCATTGTCCACTTCAACTTCAGCGGTTCCGTCCACGACAACCCAGTGTTCACTCCTGTGATGGTGCATTTGTGAACTCAGGCGCGCGCCCGGATTTACCTGTATACGCTTGATCTTGTAATGCGGCCCTTCTTCAAGGACACAGTAGCTGCCCCAAGGACGGACCACCGTGGGATGACTCTCCACTAACGGACTGCCCTCGGCCTTGAGGGTGTCCACCACGTCCCGCACATACTGTACGCATTTCATGGGGCACGTCAGAGTAGCATCGCGGGTCTGGACCATGATCATGTCTTCGACACCGACCACGGCCAACTTGCCGCCTTGACTGATAAGCAAGGAGTTCTTGCAATTCATGGCGAGCACATCGCCCTGAATCACATTGCCAGCCTCATCCTTTTCACCAAGGCGATACATGGCTTCCCAGCTTCCAAGGTCGTCCCACTCAAATCCTGCGCGAACCACGGCGATATTGTCGATCTTCTCGACCACACCATAGTCCACGGAAATATTTGGAATATCGCGATATCCTTCAATCATTGGCACTTCATCACGCCCCATCCACCAGCTCCACAGTTCGGGCTGGCACTTGGCGATTTGCGTCAAAAAGTCTTTGATACGGAACAGGAACATGCCGCTATTCCAATAGTGGCTGCCGTCACGCACAAAGGATTCCGCTGTTTCCAGATCAGGCTTCTCAACAAAGCCATCCACTGCAGATGCGCCCTCCCCCAAGTTTTCTCCAAGGGTAATGTAGCCATACCCGGTCTCCGGTTTATTCGGCTTCACGCCAAAGGTCACAAACCGTTTTTCGGCAGCAAGGTGTGATGCACGAACAAGATCGTCAATCCATGCTTGGCTATTTCCGATGAGATGATCAGACGGGAAGACCGCAGCCAGCGCTTTGGTATTGCCATTGGCAACCTTATCCAGCCCCAGCATGATGGCGGGCAACGTATTGCGGGCCAAGGGTTCGGCCAGGACCTGAGCCTCCATGTTCGGATTGACGGCCGCAATCTGCTTGCGAACCTCGAACACGTGCTCTTCATTGGTGACAACCCAAATGCGGGACGGGTCAAACGCCTCAAGCACACGGCTGACAGTCTGTTGCAGCAAGGTCTGCTCGCCGCCCAGCACCAAAAGCTGTTTGGGGAGTAGGTTACGGCTCAGGGGCCACAAACGGGTGCCGGAGCCGCCCGCCAGAATTATTGCATGACATTCTTCGGCGAATTCCGCCGTGGTCTGCGTTTTTTCAGACATAGGTTAATCCTCGTATATGAAGGGGGAATCGAACTCGGCCAGCTTCATGAGCCGCCGATCCTTTTCAGACATAATCGGTTGTATACCCGGCAGGGCTGGTGTCCAGTCCATGGCGATATCCGGATCATCCCAGGCGATACCGCACTCATGCTCAGGGGCATACGGTGCATCTACCTTATACTGGAACTCGGTATCCGGCATGATGGTGACATAGGAATGCCCAAACCCTCTGGGAATGAACATTCGCTTGAAATTGGCAGCGCTTAGGATGACGTGCCGCCATTTGCCATACGCTGGCGACCCTTTTCTCAGGTCCACCACCACATCAAGGACAGCGCCACGCGTCACCCAGACAAGCTTTGCCTGAGCCGCCGGTGGCAGCTGAAAGTGAAAGCCACGCAACACTCCGGCATCCCGGGAATAGGCGTGGTTATCCTGAACAAACTCACAATCAATGCCGAGTTTTTTGAAAGCTTCCCTGTTGTAACTCTCCAGAAAAAAGCCTCGCTCGTCCTGAAAAACACGGGGCTCTAAAACAAGCAAGTCAGGAAATCCAGTATCGTGGACCTGCATCCACTCCTCCTTGATAGTGTTTCAAGTGGCTGGCGTACCATTTAGCCGAGTTCCGGGACGGACACAACCCCGCACGAGAAAGAGTACGTAAAAAAAACGGTCTCACCTGTTCACATTTCGCCTTCAGTTTGATAGTTCCATCTGCAGGGGATCATTTTCATATAATAATAGGATTCAGTTTCATGAATTTTCTGGATATCATACTCATCTGCATCGGCGGCATATTTCTCATTCGCGGGTTCTTCCGTGGTTTGGTTCAGGAAATCCTGTCACTCTCCGCCATTATCCTGGCCATCCACCTGGCCTCGAACTTTCAGCACCTGCTGATTCCGCACCTTGAACTCTACATAAAAAGCGAAATCACCGTGGGCGCCCTCTCCTACGTCATCCTGTTTTTCGGCACCCTCATCGTGTTCTGGCTTCTTGCAAAGCTGGTCCGGTCCGTGCTCGAAATAACCCTGCTTGGTTGGGTGGACCGCGGTGCCGGAGCAATCTTCGGACTCATTGAAGGCGCACTCATCGGCCTGATTCTCATCATGTTCATGCAGAGCTTTGCCCCTGAATCTGACATGTTGAAAGACTCTGAGATCGTCCCCCGCTCTCAGCATCTTATTGAATATGTAGGCGATCTTACGCCTGAGTCCATGCGAGACATGTTCAACTCCAAAGGATTCAACATCCCCTCCGCTCAGGAGGCGCTTGATTCCGCCAAGGAAGCCGTCGGACTTGACGGTCAGGACGATCCGCAGGACTAACACCCTACGGGCAATAGCCCAGACCAACACATTACTTTGAAGGACAGTACGCCATGAGCGGAAGAAATACAGACGCCCACGCGGCTGCCATGCAAAAACTTTTCAGTGTCATCGACACACTCATCGGCCCTGATGGTTGCCCATGGGACAAGGAACAGACCCCCCGCTCCATGTGCGATTATCTTGCCGAAGAAACCTTCGAGTTGATCGAAGGCATCCGCACTGGCGACACCAAAGAAGCTATGGAAGAGCTGGGCGACGTTATGTTCATCCTGCAATTCATCGCCACTATGTATGAAAAAGAGGGTGCGTTCACCATGACCGACTCTCTCAAAAACAATGCGGCAAAGATGATCCGTCGCCATCCGCATGTGTTTGCAGACATGAATTTCGAGAGCAAGGAAGCCCTTCTGGACAATTGGGAAACCACAAAAAAAGAAGAGAACAAAGGCACGAACAAAAAGCATGTCTTCGATTCCCTGCCCAAAGGTTTGCCGCCACTCCTCAAATCCTACCGCATCAATTCCAAGGCCGCTCGCAACAAGTTTACCTGGGAAACCGATGCAGATGTAGAAGTTCAACTCAAAGACGAATGGCAGGAATGGCAGGACGCCATGGCCTCGAAGGATGCCGAGGCGTCTGAAGAAGAATTCGGTGATTACCTGTTCACTTTAGTCGAACTTGCCCGCCGCAAAGGCATCAAGGCCAACTCGGCCCTCGACTTCGCCAACCAGAAATTCCTCAAACGATTCGGCCAGATGGAAGAATTGGCCGAACAACGTGACTTGGACTTCTCTGAACTAGACCTCGACGCGATGAATGCACTGTGGGATGAAGTAAAAGCTGACGGTCAGGCTCTCTAGCGGAGTTCCTGCTGGAACCCCTTAGCCGCATTTCGAAGATTTTCCGACCAATTCTCGGCCAGTGAATCCAGAGGCATGACGCGTGCGCCGATCTCTGCTGCGATAACGCGCGCACTTTTGTCAGAGAACTGCGGCTGTGCAAAGACAACTGCGATGCCCAGCTCCCGGCCATGCTCAATTATTTCCATCAATTCGCGAGGACTCGGTTCCTTGCCTTCCGACTCGATGGGAATCTGGCGTAAGCCGTACTGCTCGGCGAAATATCCCCACGATGGATGGAAGACCATGAATGACCGTCTGCCTTCCGGCACAACGGCCAGCGTTGCTTTGATTTCTCCATCCAAAGCTTCGATTTCACTCATAAAAATATTCAGATTGGCTTCGTAGGCCGCTTTATTCTCGGGATCAAGC
Source organism: Pseudodesulfovibrio sp. (assembly GCA_022712855.1). Classification (GTDB taxonomy): domain Bacteria; phylum Desulfobacterota; class Desulfovibrionia; order Desulfovibrionales; family Desulfovibrionaceae; genus Pseudodesulfovibrio. The sequence goes on from JAFLJT010000040.1 coordinate 11,146, forward strand.
CGTACGAGTCCCGCACAGGTGTTCGCTGCGATAGTCTTCACCAGTTCTGGCGAGAGCCATATGTGTGGGTCAAGAACACCATCATCGTAGTCAGCATCATGCCCATCGTGATCGTGACTCTCCATGGGCTTCTTCGTAACACCCACGTCTGTTTGGATAATCACCAGATCCGAATTGGCCGCCTTAATGCGTGAAAGCCAACCGGTTTCAAATGGTACCCCGGGTGTGAAATAGCCACTGGCTTTGGTCAGTCCGACCATCTGTCTGGGCGATGGTTCATAGGTAGCAGGGCTGGCGCCAGGCATGACCATGACGGAAGCATCGATCAAATCTCCACCAATTTTTTCAAGGAAATATTTCTGAGGCAGGACGCTGGCATACACCGAAAGTGTCCCAGCGTGTGCGGGGAAAGCTCCCCCCCACAGGACGAAGAATGTCAGAACAACAATCAGGCGATGCATTAGAAATATACTCGATTACGCGAAAAGGAATTCAAGAAGATAATAGACGGCGAAACCCGCGCCGGCTGCAACATACATGAACAGTCACGGCGCACAGCTTTTTTTGAACTTCCATGCGAAAAGGCTGGCGGCGGCTCCGCCTGCAATAATTGCTGGGATAACTAATTTCAATTCAACCATTCAAGACCCTTGCATAAAACAGTGCCCATGTCACCTACGGCCACCCAGTTCTTCCACTGCCAAACACGACATGGAGTATGTAATAAGTCGCTACACCGATGCAGAAAACACTCACTATCAGCTTTGGAATCGTCAAACGCTTGCTCGGTGTCACCACGCGCCAGCGTTGAAGCCACAACACAAGCCCTCCAACCACTATACTGAAGAGGATGGCTATGACAAAATACGGAATTTCAATCTGTATGCCCACTATTTCCATACCCCATTCTACCGCATCTCGGCTTTTTGCGCATTATTTTTACGAACACGGCCTAAAGATTTCAGAGATTCCGTCGATAGGATGAATACGGAGAATTGTAACCAAAGGGAAAACATCAATGACACCAAGTGATATTGAGTCCATTTTTAGCCCAATTGGCCAAGCATCGGCCAATGCTGTGTCAAATATCAATGTCGTCAATAAGATGGCTGAAAACACAGATATCAAGCTGAACACAATGCAAGAAGCCAACGCAGACACGGTTTCGACTAAGGGTGAAATGCAGGATCAGGCAATTGAAAAAGTTGCCATGGAAATGAAGACCGGCAGCATACTCAGCCAAAAGGGCTAAGGAGGGACATTGCGTATGAAGCACTCCGTGGAACACTAAATTTTCCATCCATTGCGGATGGATACGGCGTTATTTCCAGTTTGACGGTAGGGAGGGTAGACTATGACCATGGCAATCGGAGGTCTTGGAGGCCCAGCATCATTCGATCAGCAGACGTTTGGTGCAGCTGTGGTTTCCGAGACTCTGGACATCATGAACAATTCTGGCAGCGGATCGAGTTTCGCCCCCGTGGACAAGGCGTCCGCAGAAGGCGCACTCGTTTCCAAGACATTGGAGTACATGAACTCCGGGTCCTCATCCGGTGACAAGACCGGCATGGCCCAAAGCTTTGACTTCCAAAAAGACGTCCTTGGCGCGTATGCCAAGGGCTCCATCGTCAACACCATGATCTGACAATCTGGAGATAACGCCCCCGAAAAGGAACCCCGCTTCACTCTAATAGAGAGAAGCGGGGCTACTTATTGGCATGGCAAAAAAAGTCCACAAAAAAGGGCTAAGGAGTGTACAGTGTACTTCCATTTCCTTAAATCGAGCCTGATGGAGGTTACTCTGATGAAAAAAATGATACTGCTGCTCAGCCTGCTGGCCCTGCTTGCCCTGCCAGTAGCCGCTAGTGGCCCTGCCACTGATGCCGACCAACTTTGGGAGTATATTACCAAAGTCGATCCCTACAACAAATGGGAAAACTGGCCGGATCATAAGGGAATGCAAGAAGGCGTAGCACCACATGGCCCCTTGCACGAAGTTTTCGTCAACACCGCTGGCTTGAAAAAAGCGGGCTGGCCCAAAACCGATGGCACTATCGTTGTTAAGGAAAACTTTTCCCCAGATAAAAAGCTCGCCGCCATTACTGTCATGTACAAGCGCAAAGGATACAACCCCGAAGCAGGCGACTGGTATTGGGTAAAATACTCACCAGATGGCAAGGCTGCAAAGGCGGGCAAACCAGCAGGATGTATTGGCTGTCATAGCGCCAGAGCTGAGATGGATTACATTATGGTTTCCGACCACTAGTCGAATACGCGACTCTCGGTATTTCAGTAAGACGTTAAAAAAAGCCCCGTTCCTCTCGAAAGAGGAGCGGGGCTAAATAGTACAATTGACCTGAATGAAGCCTTATCGAACAAGAACCTCAACGCGCCGATTCTTTGGCTCACTTCGCCCCTCAACATTGGGAATCAAGGGATTTTCCTCACCATGAGATATGGTCTGAATCTGCGCGGCCGGGATTCCCTCCTTAACCAAGAACGAAAAGATCTTTTTTGCACGCCGAAGCGAAAGCTGATGATTATAGACCTTGTCACCCATGCCATCAGTGTGACCTATGACTGAAACATCTGTCGAGCTACGCGCAAGATAGGCTTCCATTATCTCAGGCAATATTTTCTTGGAGACTTTCTTGAGGCGGGTCGAATCATGGTAAAAATAGAGAATGAACCGAGCGGTTGGTTCTGGCTGCGCCTCCAGAGCACTTCCGAAGATTCGCTGAACTTCTTCTTCTGCCAAAAAGTATAGCTTGTTGTCACTTCCAACGGCCTGGTTCGCCGTATCGAGTATGACAGGTTCCCCATCCTTCGGCGTGACAATGACTTGCCCCACATGACCATCGAGATCAGGCAACAGCACAACTGTTTGTCCACATCCAGCAAGAACGAAAACACATATGGTAAGAAAGAGTATTTTTTTCATAGCTGCCCCTAGTCCACCTTTACGAGGAAGCGTGTGCCTCGAATGCCTATAGTCGACAAGGGGGTTTCAACCATCATTCTCTCGGGCGCAATTTTCGCCATTTGCCCGGTGATGAACTGCCCTACCCCTTTATTCATGCTCGCCACAAAACTCATGTCACCCTCAGCCGGATTGAAAACGAACTCATCAATAACAACTTCCGAACTCGCCCCAAGGGAAAGCATCGTATCGTCACGAAAAATAACACCCATCGAAGACGAGGAAGCGGTGAGAAGCGTATCCCCCTGATAAAAATGATCACCAACAACAGCGAGAGTTTTCTCCCCATCACGCAAAAGATACCCTTCACCCGAGACTGTTTTCACCGACCCAATAAAGTTATCAACCACAGGCTCGGCACCATCTCCCGCCACACCACCACTGGCTGACAGCATTACGACCAAGACCGCCACAAGCATGATCATACGACAATTACGGATTCTCATCCCCCCCCAGCCTACCTGCGTAACGACCTGAAAAGAAATTATAATACCTTCACAATGAGCTAGAATACGCTCACAATAAGCAAAAATGCGCTCATTTACGGTTCGCCCGAGTTGCGAGTCTGTTTTTGAGAAAGACAACCCACCTGAAAATAAAACTCTCTCCTTCATACAAGACTAAAATCTGTTTTTCAGGATACTTATCATCTGATTTTTCGGAACAATTTTGTCTGAATTATTGGATTGAGCCTATTCCCGCTCAACCATCGACTCTTTTCCACAGCTTATCATTCCTTTTTTTCCCATAAGGTTTTTTCTCCTGACATTAGACTGCAGCTCGGTACCTCCTGTTTTAATGGACAATTTCAGGAACAGCAAAAACCACTGTTCCTTTTTTTCTCTGCTGAATGACTTTTCAATATTTCATGAAGATTACAGGCACACCGCTTGCAATTTAGCATGTTCCAACAGCCATTTTTAATTCAAGTGACAAGTAAAGATGTCCCCCCACGCATTCTCAAGATGCGTGGACACAACTGAATTTCTGCGAGCTGTTCGAGGGAAGTCGTTCATGTGCCACGGCACAAGGACATGGTGCGGATGGATTGTGGACTCCTGTTTCACAGTCACGAATTGAGAGACCGTCAGGCGCAGTCTGATTGGCTCTCACTGACATGGAAGACCATAAGGATATGATTTAATGCAAGATGCACCTGAACAGAGCTACAGAGAACTCCACAAGCCTGCGAAAGAGTTCGCGTCCCGATCTGAGTACCTTGACCATGAATTGACTATCATGCGACCCAAACGGTGGGGCATAAACCTGCCAGGCCGAGACTTCCGTTTCGAAATTGAAGACTTCATCCCAGCCATCGCCGGTACTATTGGCCTAGCTGTCATGTGTACCGCCGTAACCAAGACTTTTGCCATCGCCTACGGGTTGAACATGAACTTCATCGTCGAGAACGTTCGCGTGGACATGATTGCAGTCTCGCTGTTCTTCGTCATTTTATTCTCAGGAGTTTTCAACCCTCGCTCCAACCTCGCTGGTATCCACGGCCCCATGATGCCTTTGATTCCACTTATGGCTGCTTCCGGGACTCATCCCCTGGCATTGGGTACGCTTATCGCTGTTTTTGGTTTGATCATGAGTGCCACAAAAGGAGGCTCCCGACTGGTCAAAGTGACGAGTCAGGGTGTGGCGGGAGGCTTGCTCGTTTATCTGGGAGCCATTGGAACCATGGGACAGGTCAAAGCCATGCGGGCTTGGGCCGAGACCATTGATATGGGATATATCAGTTTTGCAGTCCTGCTCTGTAATCTACTTTTATACGCCGGTCTCGCGCGACTAGGAAAACGCTGGCTGGCTATCCCGTTGTGTTCTCTGCTGGCCGCAGTAGTGGCCCTGTCCTTAGGTGCACCGTTCGAATTCACCACAGGCCCTGGCTTACCAAGCTTCAATCCAATGTATTGGTGGGGTGCGGACACCGGCTGGAAACTCGGACTGCCCGGCATAACGCATTTTATTGCGTCGTTGCCATTTGCCATTCTCGCCGTAGCCATGTGGTCTCCTGATTTTCTGGGCCACCGCATCTTCCAGGAAATGAACTATCCTCCGAAAGCCAAAGGAGTACTGATGGACGTTGACGATACCATGGTCGGCTGTTCATTCCGCCAGGTCTTCACCAACCTGCTCGGCAGTGGCTGTATCACGTCATCCTGGGGTACTTACATGATTCCTGCCGCCATCGCCAAACGCCCCATTCCCGGCGGCGCCATACTCACAGGCATTTTATGTATCGCTGTTGCCATCGCAGGTTTCCCCATGGACATCGCTGTCTGGCGTCCGGTACTGAGTATCGCACTTCTGGTCGGTGTCTACCTCCCCTTGCTGGAGGCTGGCATGGAAATGGTCCATGATACCAAAGACACCAAAGCTGCCGGTATTTGTATATTCTCGTCGGCCATCGTCAATCCGGTATTCGGTTGGGCCCTGACCATGTTCCTGGATAACAACGGCCTGATCGCAGACAAGGATCGCCCCAGCAAACTGAACATGGCTGACCGGCTGGTCATCCCCGGCCTCGCACTGGGAATCAGCACCATCGCCATGGCCGTCGTTGGGATGCTTCCCGGCATCCCGGCACTTATCAAATAGTCTTCCGCACACCCCAAAAGAAAAGGCCGGAATGGAGTAACTCCATTCCGGCCTTTTCGTTGTCGTTTATCAATTATTCGAAATTAACACGCGCCCGCTCAGAGAGAGATTCAAGGTTCTCAACAAGCTGTTCCTTGATCGAATCATCGGGGAACAAGACCGTCATCTTGGCAGTATAAACAGTGCGCCCCAAAAGAGCGACCGGAAGACGATGGGATTCCATACTCTCCGTTTTCAGATTGAGATCCGAAAGTATTCCATTGATATCATGGGTCAATCCGGGACGATCATCACAATCAATGACCACTGTAGCAACTATGCCCTGCCCCTCAACAACCGCATCGGCCGAAGCGTAAGAGAAAGCCAGATCAGGGAACGCCTCTTCCAAAGCAGTCTTCAGTTCAGCTTCCTTCTCCTCGTCTATTGAAACCAACATCATAGCTGAGAACTGGGGCGCCATGCGTATAAGCTTGCTCTTAAGCCATTCACCGCCCAACGAACGTGTGACTTCCGCTAATGATTTAACTATATTAGCTTTATCTTTTCCTGTGACGGTCTTAACAAAGACACTCTTCATTACAGGCTCCTATACAGTAAAACGTGAGCTCCCATTGTTTAGAACAATTACGAAGCATTGAGCGATTTCCCCATGGTCCATTTTATACGTAGCGACCCATCATAGAAATACTTGAATACTGATTCGTCCATTTAAAACCAAGCATAAACGAAACACAACTATCAATAATCTCAAGGATTAATCCGTAAAAATATACCCAGAAACCTCAAACAACAAACACAAAGTCAACAATAAATGTCTAGCGAGAATTGTGCCACTTTCCCCTTTCAATCGAGCAGGGCCTTATGGTCGCACTATAATGTTTGTATATTCATTGGTAGTATGAAGGGAATCGCCCCCTTGACCTCTTGAATCCCATTCAATAAGCCTCGTGATATCAGTAACTTCATGAAAAATACTCCTGTCATCGAATAGCATTAACCCTATTCGTCCTTACCGTATTCAACAATCTCCTCCACCATAGCGTTTGGTTATCTGCCTAACACAACAGACCGATGTTTTTAGGTATTACGTATCTGCTCAACAAAATGATAGAGTTCATCTGCTAATTCAGCGACCTGCTGCGTAGACGCGGCTGTAAATTCCACCTCTTTTGAAATGGTTAACGTCAGTTCATTAACATCTTCTGTTGCATGAGTTATTTCTTCGGTCGTAGCAGACTGCTGTTCAGCAGCCGTTGCAATGGTATGAATAGCGTCCGAGACCATGTGCACTGATTGCAAGATACCTTCAAAAACTTCTCCAGAACCACCAGCCATATCATTGACTTTAATGATAGCATCAAGAGCCTCGTCTGTTGCCTCAGAGCTTCGCTTGCTACTGTCTTGAATAGACGCAATGTTTTTACCAACATCATTGGTGGCAGTCATGGTCTTTTCAGCGAGTTTGCGCACTTCATCCGCAACAACGGCAAATCCGCGACCAGCTTCGCCAGCTCTGGCAGCCTCAATGGCGGCGTTAAGAGCCAGCAAGTTCGTTTGATCTGCAATATCACTGATAATAGCCATGATATTTCCAATCTCTTTTACGTACCCGGCCAGCTCTCTCATATTTGTCTTGAGGCCTTCACTATTGGATTTAACCTTTCCAATGCCCTTAATGACACCCTGCAAAGATGTAACACCTTCCCCGGCATCGGTGGTTGCTTGCCCTGCTTCAGTTGAAGCGTTTTCAGCATTTCCTGCGATAGACAAAGCGGTGGAACTCATCTCTGTGATAGCTGTTGCTGTTTCAGAAAAACGATCCCGCTGTTCGCCAACTGCCCGAGAAACCTGTGAAGTTCGTTCACTCAACTCGCCTGCAGCGTCTTTCAAAGCCTGAGCCATGACTTCAAGCTCTTCAGCGGCTCTCAGAATCATTTGTTTTTGTTCTTCCGCCTGTTGAGCCATTTCACCTGCGCGTTTTTCAGCTTCCTGGGCAGCCTCGGCTTCTTTCTCGGCATCAACAGCTTTCCTCCGAGCCTCAACCATTGCTTCTTCGACTTGCTCAGCCATAGTATTCATTACAGAACCCAACTGACCAATCTCATCTTGGCCCCTGGATTCAAACCGTAGCGAAAGATCACCGCCTGACAATCCGTCAGCGAAATGCATAAGCCTTCTCACCGGTCGAATAATTGACTGGCTCATGACAAAGCTCAAAAGAAGCGTAATAAAGGCAATCACCACAGAAAAAATGAGCATGTTTCGACTCACGGTCACAACCAACTCACCCACTTGAGTGCGCTTATTGACCATGCTTTCAACCTCAAGCTGTTTGAGCTTAACCAACTGACTATTCAGCTGTTTATAAAATTGTTCAGCTGTTGAAAGAGAGGCAAAAGCGATATCTGTATCAAACGTTACAGCACTAATAACCTGCAACATGAGCATCTTGTATTCAGTATAATCTTTCAGGGTGCTGACATACACTGGATGACGCTGATCACCCTCATTGAGGCCAGCGAGAACCCCTTGTATATCCTTCTCAATCTGATCAAGAATCCCTGGGAGCGGTTTCACCGCAGCTTCAATATCTTCATCTGGAAAACCAACATTTGCCATATTCAAAGCATTGTACCCCTGAATATTGATACTCTTAATTGCATCAATAAGATCAGTGGAAACCGCATAACTCCGAACACTTTCAGAGAACACGGAATCAGTCAGTTCCTCTTGTTGCTTCAGGCCGAGAAAGGCCGAAAAAGAGAGGAAGGAAAGCAAAATGATAGTCAACAAGCTCAAAAGCATAAGCTTGGTTCCAATCTTCATATCGAGAAAAAAATGGCGCATGACACACTCCATACGGGTCAAGATCATTTGAAAGACAATAGAAAATGCCGGGTGCATGGGACGAACCCAGCACCCGACAAATCCGTCTCAAATACAGCTACTTATAGATTCCGCAAGCAACAATAATATCGCCGACTTTCTTCACATAGGAAGTCTTTTCAGCGAGCTTGCCTGTGGCAGGATTCTTATACCAGTAGTCCACCCAGCCTTCACCTTTGGAGACTGCTGTGTCGACGATATCCTTACGAAAAAGCTTACCCTTAACATCGGGCAACTTCTCGTAACTACGGCCAATAAGTTTTGTCTTGAAATGGGCGATCATGGTGTAGTTCGTGTCATATGCGAATGCATAGAGCGGGGCGAACTCTTTAAAGGCACTTTCAGCAACAGGCTTACTCAGTTCGGCAACAGTAGCATCCTTACCGTTGGCATCATAATACGCTGCAACTGCATCAACGACGGCAACGGCCTGAGCCCTGTCTTCCGACGATGCAATGTTTGCCATCAAGAGAACCAGACATACTGCAATTGCTACACTCAACTTTTTCATTGCTTCCTCCAGCTTCGAATGCGCACGCCTGTCAAAAAATGCTGTTGAGTGATTTATAAAAAACCACAAAATAACAACATCTTATCCATTACACCATCTAACGAATTGACCGCTAGACAATGAATGTTCACAGATGAACGACATTCACACATTTCCATGTGTGTTTAACAAAACTGACCGCAACGAATAAAAGACCAAATAGCTATGAAAACAGTATCCAATTGCCCTCTTTTTAGCAAGGTTGAAAACAGCAAAAACGCCCAGCTTCATTACATTTTCACTGATTTTCTCTTCCCAATTTTTAACAATTATTGAGCAGCCTACTACACACGGAAAATACGTCTGAAACACCAGGCGAACAAGAGGTTGTAATTCAAATATGACGACTCGCGAAAATCGAATTTTATACCCTGAAACAAGACACCCTCAAATTGGCGACAATTGGCAACTTGCCCCTCATTTTTGCCACAATATTGATTGACCAATCAGTTAACTTTCCAACTTTTTTAATATGCTCTTTTATTTTAGACACTTATGGGCCAAAGTTTTTCTAGCCTTTTTGTTTCACTGTGCTATTCCTCTACCTGTGAGTCGAACGGGCGTTCGGCTTCAAAGAAAAAATGAACTTATACACAAGGATATTGTCATGAAACGTATTGCACTGGTTTTGGTTTTCTCCCTACTTTTTGCGACTGCTGCCATTTCTTCCGAAACCATTCAGGCCACCGGGCCCTTCAAAGCCTCCACTGTGGCTGAAGCAAAAGTTTCTGGTGTTGAAACCAACGTCATCCTCAGCGGCCATGTTGTCAAAATGATCCAGCCGAATCAGTTTATCTTTGCTGATGGAACCGGTGAACTGATGATTTTCGCTGACGCAGACCTGTTGAAGGACGTTGATATGAACAATGCCAATATCAAAGTGACCGGTCTTATCTCCCAGAACTTCATGTACACCGAGATCGAAGCCACAACCATAACAGCAATTCAGTAATTACTGCACTCGCTTACAAAAAAGGGGAGCCTCATCTGAGGCTCCCCTTTTTTTGGGCCTTGCACTTTTTGCTCACTCGGCTAAACTATAGGCCTCCCACCGAAGTGGGAGGCCCTACATGAGACCTAGCGGTCCAAGGGAGTTCGGCTCTTTTATGTTGCGGTCATAAATGCCAGATCTCTTGTATGTTTTTTGTGTGGAGCGCGGTTACCGCGCTCCTCTTTTTTGTCCCCCAATGAGGACTATTTCATCTAATTATCTGCCATCATCACAGGCATCACCACCATCAGGGCGGGAATGTTCTGCCGTGTCAGAAGCTTCACAGACATTGAGATCCTTCTCTTCCGAGTCCGAAGAAGCGGTTGCACCTTCGATTTCTGGAGCCGGAAACTCGGCTGCGGCCATGTATTCAAGCTGGGTATAGCGCTTGACGTAATCTTCTTCGATCTGATCACGCAGCACCTTGGACGTATCCGGGTGGGATTTCTCAAGCATGGCGTACCTATTCTCGCCGGACAGGAATTCCTGCAAGGTTCCGTCGGGAGCCTTTGATTCCAATTTGAACGGGTTCTTGCCTTCATCAGCAAGGGTCGGATTGAAACGGTAGAGCGGCCAGTAACCGGAATCCACTGCGAGCTTCTGCTCAAGCTGCGTCCGGCCCATGCCTTTCTTGATACCCTGATTGATACACGGTGCGTAACAAATGATGAGCGAAGGTCCGTTGAAAGCTTCAGCTTCCTTGAACGCCTTGAGCATCTGCTGCTTATCCGCGCCCATGGCAACCTGCGCTACGTAAACATACCCGTAGGTCATGGCGATGCGGCCCAGATCTTTTTTACCAGTGCGTTTTCCGGCAGCGGCGAACTTGGCAATGGAGCCGAGCGGTGTCGCCTTGGATGACTGACCACCTGTGTTGGAATATACCTCGGTATCCATGACCAGAATGTTGATGTCTTCACCGGATGCGATGACATGATCCACGCCACCGAAACCGATATCGTAGGCCCAGCCGTCACCACCGAATATCCAGACGGATTTTTTGGTGAACAGATCAGACATCTGCGCTATCTCGCGATGACAACAATCCTTTTCCTTCTCAAGAGCATCTTTGAGCTTACCGCCCCACTCTTCGGAGCCAGCAGCGTCATCCTTGTTGGCAAGCCAACCGGCCAGGGCAACTTTGGTGTCGCCCGATGCGCCATTGTCCAAAGCAGTTGTGCAGAGTTGCACCAACCTGTCGCGGCGTTGGGCCACTGCCATATCGATGCCGTAACCAAACTCAGCGGCATCCTCAAACAGGGAGTTACCCCATGCAGGACCATGGCCGTTTTCGTTGGTACAGTAGGGAGTGGTCGGAGCGCTTGCACCCCAGATGGATGTGCAACCGGTGGCGTTGGCAATGACCATGCGTTCGCCGAAGAGCTGAGTGAGCACTTTGACGTATGGCGTTTCTCCACAACCGGAACATGCACCGGAGAATTCCATAAGCGACTGCCTGAACTGGCTACCTTTCACGGTATCGCGCTTGAAGGCATCTTTATATGTAATCGTATCCGAGAATTCGTAGTTCGGAACCTGCACACCTGTCTGAGTCGCGATGGGCTTCATGACCAGTGCCTTTTCCTTGGACGGGCAGATGTCAGCACAGTTGCCGCAGCCCAGACAATCAAGGGCGTTGACCTGAAGACGGAACTGCATGCCTTTGACGTCCTTACCCTTGGCTTCCAATGTGGTGAAGGTTGCCGGTGCGTCTTTCAATTCTTCGTCATTGGCGAGCACGGACCGCAGAGCGGAGTGCGGGCAGACAAATGCACACTGATTACACTGAATACAGTTGTCAGCGATCCATTCGGGAACACCAATTGCGACGCCGCGCTTCTCATATTTCGAAGTCGAAACGGGCATGGTTCCATCTACAGAAAAGATGGAAACCGGAAGGTCATCGCCTTTTTGACCAAGAACGGGGCGCATGATGTTTTGCACATAGTCCGGCTCATTGGTGGAAGCAGCGGCTTCGTCGCCAAGCTCTTTCCATGCATCCGGCACGGCGATCTCGACAATGGCGTCCACTGCGTTATCCACAGCGGCATTGTTCATGTTGACGATCTTCTCGCCCTTCTTACCGTAAGCGCTCTGAATGCCGTCCTTGAGCAGTTTCACTGCCTGATCGAACGGAATCACGTCAGCCAGTTTGAAAAATGCGGTCTGCATAATCATGTTAATACGTCCGCCGAGGCCGACATCGCCCGCAATTTTCACTGCATCCACTGTATAGAACTTGAGGTTCTTTTCAGCGATGGTACGGCGCATGGCAGCAGGCAGTTTCGCGTCCATCTCATCAGCGGTATACGCGCAATTGAGAACGAAAGTTCCGCCATCTTTGATACCGTCGAGAACATCATAGAGGTTCACATAGCTCGGGTTATGACAGGCGATGTAATCGGCTGCGGTGACCAGGTAGGTGGACTGAATGGGCTTATCGCCAAAGCGCAGATGCGAGATGGTGATACCGCCGGACTTCTTGGAGTCGTAGGCGAAATATCCCTGCGCATACATGTCGGTGTTGTCACCGATGATTTTAATGGCCTGCTTGTTGGCACCAACGGTTCCGTCTGCGCCAAGTCCCCAGAATTTACACTGCACAGTGCCTTGGGGAGTTGTATCGAGAGCGGCTGCCACTGCCAACGACGTGTTGGTGACATCATCTTCGATACCAACATTGAAATGAGTTTTAGGCTCGGCTTGCTCCATGTTGTCATACACAGACTTGACCATGGCTGGTGTGAATTCCTTGGAGCCAAGGCCGTAACGACCAGCGACCACTTTTTGTGACATGGACTGCTCGTTGAAGACAGTGCACACATCCAGATACATCGGATCACCCAGTGCTCCAGGTTCCTTTGTACGATCAAGGACGGTGACGGTCTTGGCTGTTTCCGGCAGCACGGCCAGGAAATGCTTGGCAGAGAACGGGCGATACAGGCGAATCTTGATGAGGCCGACTTTCTCACCCTTGGCGGTGAGCATGTTCACGACTTCTTCAATGGCTTCGCATGAAGAACCCATGGCAATGATAACGCGCTCGGCATCGGGTGCACCAACGTAGTCGAAAGGCTTGTAGGAACGACCGGTCAGAGCGGAAACCTTGTCCATATACTCTTCCACGATGCCCGGAATGGCTTCGTAGTATTCATTGGAAGCTTCACGACCCTGATAGTAAATATCCGGGTTCTGTGCGGTGCCGCGAATGTTCGGATGTTCCGGATTCATGGAGCGAGCACGGAAAGCTTCGACCTTCTCCATGTTGACCAGCGGCTTCATGTCTTCATAGTCGATGGTTTCGATCTTCTGAATCTCATGGGAGGTACGGAATCCATCAAAAAAACTGACGAACGGTACACTGGCTTCGATGGAAGACAGGTGCGTGACCAGCGAGAGGTCCATGACTTCCTGCACACTTGCTGCAGCCAGCATGGCGAAACCAGTCTGACGACACGCCATGACATCCTGATGGTCACCAAAGATAGAGAGTGCATGGGCTGCAATGGCGCGGGCGGACACATGGAAGACGCAGGGCAAAAGTTCACCCGCAATCTTGTACATGTTGGGGATCATCAACAGGAGTCCCTGGGACGCGGTGAAGGTCGTGGTCAGAGCACCACCGGCCAGACCACCGTGAACGGAACCTGCTGCGCCTGCTTCAGATTGCAGCTGGCGAATCTTTACCTTCTGGCCGAAAATATTCTCACGGCCTTGAGCCGCCCATTCGTCGGCAATTTCACCCATGGTGGATGAGGGAGTGATTGGATAGATGGCCGCGGTTTCGCTCAGTGCGTAGGCCACATGTGCGGCAGCGGTGTTGCCATCCATTGTTTTCATTTTCTTGGACATGATTTACTCCATTTTTTCGTTGTAACGTCGTTTTTTACTTACTTTATATGATCGCTATCCATTCACGACATCGACTGTCGCCTGGGCGATTTCCAGCTCTTCATCAGTAGGAATAATCAGTACGGACACTGAACTTCCCACAACACCGATGCTCCTGATACCCGACGCACGGATAGCATTTTTCCTTGCATCAAGCGTGATGCCCAACGGCTCCAAGCCTTCGCAGGCCGCAGCACGGACAAATTCATCGTTCTCGCCGATTCCTGCGGTAAAGACGATGGCGTCTGCTCCACCAATGATGGCGAGGTAGGCTCCGATGGTCGTCTTCACGCGATAGGCGAACATCTCAAAAGCGAGTTGAGCATTTGTATCGCCATTCTCACGCGCTGCATGAATGTCGCGCATATCGTTCATTCCGCAGATGCCATTCAACCCACTCTCCTTGTTAAGCAGCGCATCGATCTCTCTGATGGAGAGCCCCCGGTTTTTGGCAAGAAAGGCGTGGATGGCCGGGTCGATATCACCGCAGCGAGTTCCCATCATCAATCCGGCAAGAGGCGTCAGCCCCATGGTGGTATCCACGCATTGACCGTTTTTCACCGCAGCCATGGAACACCCATTCCCGAGATGCACGGTAATGAGATTTATTGCTTCAACAGGTTTGCCAAGATGGGCTGCTGCGGCTTTGGTCACATACTTATGCGATGTGCCGTGGAAACCGTATTTGCGAACCTTGAGTCCTGTATAAAGTTCCATGGGAATGGGATACATGAACGCTTTTTGGGGAATCGTCTGATGAAATTCCGTATCGAAAACAGCCACGTTGGGAGTACCTGGAAAGAGTTCCATGGCGATTTCAATACCAGTCAGGTTCGCTGGATTATGCAATGGAGCCAAAGGAACATAGGAGCGAATAGATTTGATCACGCTTTCGTCGATGAGAACCGGATGAGAAAACTCCTCCCCCCCCTGCACAACACGATGGCCCAGTGCATCAATCTCGCTCAAAGAGCTGATAACGCCCCAATCCTCTCCTGTGAGCTTGGCGACCATGAGCCGCATGGCCGCTTCGTGATCCGGGATCAGAATATCTTCGGTATCCTTGGCGTCGGGCCATTTGTCTGGGTTCGACTTCTGAGTGATGGACCCCATGGTTGCGCCGATGCGCTCGATGACGCCAGTGGCAATAATCGTTTCCGTGTCCATATCCAGCAGTTGATACTTCAGGGAAGAACTGCCGCAGTTGATGACAAGAATATTCATTACATGTCCTTTTCGGCCTGGGCCTGAATAGCGGTGATGGCAACAGTGTTCACGATGTCACGAATTCGACAGCCCCGGCTCAAGTCATTCACAGGCTTGTTGAGTCCCTGTAGCACCGGGCCGATAGCCGTTGAACCGGGAACGGAACGCTGCACAGCCTTGTACGTATTGTTCCCTGTATTCAAGTCGGGAAAGATGAAGACCGTCGCACGGCCAGCCACTTCGCTGTCAGGCATTTTGGTGCGGGCAACGTCCATATCCACTGCGGCATCGTACTGGAGTGGCCCCTCGATTGGGATATCCAGACCGCGCTCCTCAGCGAGCTGACGGGCTATCCTTGTGGCTTCAGCCACTTTCTGAACGTCCGCGCCAGAGCCGGACTTGCCGGTAGAATAGGAAAGCATGGCAACATATGGATCAATGCCGAAAAGGCGCGCAGTCTCAGCTGAACTCAAAGCGATCTCAGCCAGCTGATGGGCATTGGGATTGGGGTTCACCGCACAATCACCGAAGACCACAACCTTGTCGCCCATACACATAAGGAACACGGAGGAAACTATGGATGCATCCGGCTTGGTCTTGATGAATTCAAAGGCAGGCCGAATAGTCTGGGCCGTGGTTGTTACCGAGCCGGAAACCATACCGTCGGCATCACCTGTCTTGACCATCATGGTACCGAAATACGTTGGGTCACTCATGCGATCACGGGCATCTTCCATACGGATACCCTTATGCTGGCGCTCGTCGAAGTAGAGCTTGGAATAGGCATCAAACTGGGCCGAGTTTGCCGGATCAATGAGATTGGCACCATTGAGATTCACTCCCAGCTTGGTTGCCTGCTCGCGAATGGCATCAGGATCACCAATAAGGCTGACCTCGACCACATCGCGGCGTTGCAAAATTTCCGTGGCTTGCAAGACACGATCACTGGTGCCTTCGGGCAGGACGATGTGTTGCCTGGCAACCTTGGCTCTTTCAATAAGATTGTACTCGAACATGAACGGCGTGATTTTCTTGGATTCCGTGGTCACCAACCGCTTGCGCAGTTCTTCGGTATCCACACACGATTCAAACAAACCAATAGCCGAGGCGATCTTGCTGGGATGTTCCGGGTCGATGGTACCGTGCAGCCCCTGCAATATTTGTGTGGCTTTATATGTATGGTCCTCGACGCTCAAAATGGGCAAAGGTACTCCGGTCCACCCCTCGATGAGGCGATGGATAGTGTCGGTAGGCTGTAGCCCACCAGTAAGGACGATGCCTGCGATATTTTCATAGGACGACGATTGAAGCGACGTGATGCTTGCCAGAATGATGTCGGAACGATCACCCGGTGTAATGACGAGACTCCCATCCTGTATATACTTGAGAAAATTACCAATATGCATGGCTGCCGTGAGGAAATTATCCACCTGGGTGTCGAGTCTGCCATGCCCATAGAGGACTTTTGCATCGAGCCACTTGATGACATCGTGGATAGTCGGATTACCCAACCGCTTGTCATCGGGGATAATGTAGGAAAGCAACGGATGTGTGGCGTGGGTCCTGTCCGTGATCTCCTCAAGAATGGAAGTGGGAAGGTCGGCCTCGGCGCGGTTGATAATCAGCCCCATGACCTCCAGCCCATGCTCTTCAAAGGATTCGATGGTTCGCTGAGCCGATCCGGTGATTTCAGAAGCACTCTTGTTCTGCCCATTCACCACCAAAAGGAGGGGACACCCAAGGTTGGAAACAATGGAGGTATTGATTTCATACTCCAATGCCGCGTTACCGCCGATATAGTCCGTGCCTTCGCACAGGACAAAATCGTATTCCTTTTCGAGTTCCTTGAACTTGTTCAGCGTATTTTCAAGCAGGAGCGTCTGCTGCCCTTCGTTCAGAAGACGACGCGCCTCACTGAGTGTGTAGGCATAGGCTTGATCGTACTCCATTTCGAGTTTGAAATGTTTGAGCATCAAATCGATATCGTGATCCTGCGCACCATCAACAGGGTCGTTGATAATCGGGCGAAAGATGGCCACGCGCTGAACATGTGCACGCAAAAGCTGCATGACACCAAGTACAATGGCGGATTTTCCGCTCCGAGCCTCTGTGGCCGCTATGTATAAACTCTTGGACATACCGCACTCCTTACGTTGTTTTCAGGGAGGTAGAAGAGTGGCCCGACGTTCGGTGTCGGACCGACTCTTCTGGATCAAATGCTGAATCGCTGATGAGAAACTGCAAAGGATATCCTCCTAGATGGGGGTATGGTGTTCGAAATTATTTCGTCGTGTTGCCGAAGTGTCTTGCCTCAGCAGCGGAATCCGTATCGTAGCAAATAAGCCCACAGCGCAGGCAGCGTTCTGATTCGGCCAATGCCTGATTTTCAGAAACCGCACCTTCCACTTCATTAAACGTGCAGACACGCTCGTCGCCGTGGCACAAGTGCGGCATGACCGCCCTTTCCTTGCGTTCCATTGCGTCAATTTCCTTAAAGAGTGTGTATGGAATCATTGTTTTCTGCGTCGTCTCAGAGATCGGCACATCGCCATGCATCATGGAATAATGCATTGACCGGGCAGCCTTGCGACCGTCACCGATGGCCGAGATAACCAGATCGGGACCGGTGTAGACATCTCCTGCGGTAAATACGCCGGGGATAGCTGTTTCAAAGGTATTTTCGTCAGCCACAATGGTCTGCCAGCGAGTGGTTTCCAGCGGGCAGGAACCTTCGTCGCCATCTTCGTACAGGCAAGCGAGATCAGGCTTCTGACCAATGGCCGGGATAATCAAATCCGCTGCCATCATTGTCTCGGAACCTTCTTTCTTTACAGGGCTGCGGCGGCCGGAAGCATCCGGTTCGCCAAGCTCCATCTCATAGTATTCAAGATGGGTCGCTCTGCCATTTTCATCACCGACAACTCGGGCCGGAGCTGCGAGGAGCTTGAAGATCACGCCTTCATCCTCGGCACCGATGATCTCTTCCAAGTCAGCGGGCATTTCAGCCTTGGTGCGGCGATACATGAGCGTTGTCTCAGCGCCGAGACGGACACAGGTACGGGCGGCATCGATAGCGGTGTTACCACCGCCGACAACAATGACCTTTTTGCCCACTTCAGGCCTCTGGCCGAGAGCGTGGGCAGTGAGGAATTCAATGCCGCCCATAACGCCGTCGAGGTCTTCGCCTTCCGCGTACATGCCGCTGGCCTGCCATGCGCCGATGCCGATGAAGATGGTCTCAAAACCATCCGCCTTGAGTGTTTCGATGGTAAAATCAACACCGAATTTGGTGTTCACACGGGCCTTGACGCCGAGGTCAAGGATACCTTTGATTTCCCAGTCGAGGTCGGCCTTTGGCAACCTATATTCGGGGATACCGTACCGTACCTGACCGCCCAGTTTGGGCATGGCGTCAAAGATGGTGGGATGGTGTCCGAGCCTGCGCAGGAAGTAGGCGCAGGACAGACCAGCAGGACCGCCACCAATTATGGCGACTTTCCTGCCGGTGTCCTTCGCACAGGGTATGGTCAATCGTGAACCGGAATGGAGTTCCCGGTCGGCGACGAAACGCTTGAGCATGTTGATGCCCACGGTTTCGTCTACAAACTGGCGACGACATTCTGTCTCGCAAGGGCGGGGGCAGACGCGGCCACAGGTGACTAACAGCGGATTTCTGTCCTTGATGGTCATGACGGCACCGTCGTAGTCGCCAGCCTTGATCTGTTCGATATACTTTGGGATGTTGATCTGAGCAGGACACTTCTGACGACACGGGGCCAGGCAGTCGGTGTTCTGGTTCAGGTGCAGCAACCGTGCGGACATGCCGGAGACTCCTATGACGCCTCGCGGACAGGCGTCCACACAGTTGCCGCATGCTTTGCAGGCTTCAGGATCAATGATAGGCAATCCGTCAAGACCCATTTGTATAGCATCAAATGGGCAGGAACGGGCGCAGGTGCCGAGGCCCAGGCATCCTTCAGGACAGGACTTGGAACCGCCATACAACTGATGTGCAGCGCGGCAGTCCAAGGCGCCTTCATAATGAAAAGTATCTGCGGCACGGGAGCCGCCAGCACAGTCTCGGATGGCGAGTTCAGGCTCACGTTCAATGACTTCCTGCCCCATGATGCCAGCGACACGAATACTCGTCTCGGCGTCTGCCACAATGCAGACAGAGGCCGGAGCCTTACCCAGAACTATAGCCGCTGCCGCACCCGAGCAACCGGGGAATCCACAGCCGCCACAGTTGGCCCCTGGCAGATTGTCCTCAATAAGCCCGATACGTGGGTCTTCCTTGACGTAGAGCAACTTGGAGGCAACGCCCAGAATGGCGGCGGCCCCAAGGCCAATGCTGAAAAGTGTCAGTCCCGATGTCACTATCATATCACTATTCCCCGTAAGGTTTTCGCGTTGGAAATTTCGTTATGCCCACGCTTAAAAGCATGTGCGTACAAGACGTAAAAGCGATGAAAGATTGCAGCCAAACAGCCAGTTTCTGGGGCTGATCGAGCGTGTATTAACAATATTCATATCCATGACTCCCATCTTCCCTAGATCATGCCCTTGAAGGCGAAGAAGGCGAGAGACATCAAACCAGCCATAACCAGACCGATAGGTGTGCCGCGCATGGCGATGGGCAGTCTACGCACAGCCAGTCGTTCACGAATACCGGCCAGCAGAACCAGCGCGATCATGAAACCAAGGCCGGAAGCAAAGGCGAACATGACGGTCTTCATCAGGCCGAATTCTTCACGCTGACAAATGAGGGCGATACCCATGACAGCACAGTTGGTGGTTATGAGCGGCAGGAAGATACCCAGCGACTTGTACAGCGGCGGGACCATCTTCTTGAGGAACATTTCCACGAACTGAACCAATGATGCGATGACCAGAATGAAGACAAGTGTCTGGAGATATCCCAACTCAAATGGGACAAGGACATGCCGCTGCACCAGCCAGGTGATGGCCGCTGCCATGACAGCGACGAAGACCACGGCTCCGCCCATGCCAACAGCCACACCCGACTCCTTGGATGTGCCGATAAACGGACAGTTACCAAGGTATTGGGCCAGCACGATGTTGTTCACAAACATCGCGCCTATGAAGAGTACAAAGAATTCCTGCATGATTATATTCCTCTGATATTAGCAGTTAGAGGCCGAGCTACAGCCGCCACAGGAACCGCAATCATGGGTTGGACCTTCAACAGCCTTCAACCCTTTGCGCCTGCGCTGGACGTTCTCCGCAAAATTCATGATGGCGAGCAACACACCCAGACTGACGAATGCGCCGGGGGCCTCGACCATAAAACCGAGAGGCTCGAAGCCCTGCCATGTGACGTCTGCACCAAAGAGTTGCCCTTTGCCGAGCAATTCGCGCAGACCACCAAGGAAGGTCAGGGACATGGTGAAACCAATGCCCATGCCCAGTCCGTCGGCGATAGCCAGCAGCGGCGGATTCTTGAAGGCGAACGCCTCTGCCCTGCCAAGGATGATGCAGTTGACCACGATGAGCGGCACAAAAATGCCGAGCTGCTGGTAAAGCGGATAGGCATAAGCCTGCATCAGTAGTTCCACGGCCACGACCAGTGAGGCCGAGATGGCGATGAAACAAACGATGCGCACCTTGGGCGGGATAATCGAGCGAATCAGCGAGACCACCAGGTTGGACAACGTCAGTACAAAAACTACCGCGATACCCATACCGAGTCCGTTATCAGCCGTGTTGGTAACAGCCAGGACCGGACAGAGGCCCAGCACCAGCTTGAACGGCGGCAGGTCTTTCCAGAGACCTTTTGAAAATTCTTTCCACAATCTATTCATTCTATAACTCCCAATCGTGTCGTTTTCGTGGTGGCTAGGACCAGCCGTCAGTGAACTGAGGTTTCAGCGTATTGAAGATGGAAACAGCGCTTTGCACTGCATTGACGGTACCCGTGGAGGAGATAGTCGCCCCTGCCACGGCTTCGATATCGCCGCCCTGTTTCTTCAGCTTCACCGAATCAATGGAGTGATCCTTGAACTGGGTGGTATACCCATGACCAGCCACACGGGTTCCCAAACCGGGCGTTTCCTTCATGGTGGTGATGCCAATTCCGGACAGTGTGCCGGATGCCATGCTGAAACCGACCATGACACCGATGTTTCCACCGTAGCCTTTGCCGAAAGTCTCAAAGGCGATGCTTATCAGCGCGCCGTCTTTGATGGCCGGGAAGACAGTGATGGTCTTGCCTTCGAAGTCGAACTTTTTACGGTCCTTGATGGGGTTATTGTCATGGGCGCTCAACACGGATTCGATGGCCGGAGCCTGAACGAATGTGAGCACCTGTTCTTCGATTGTGGATGCGGTCTGTTCCTTGAGTGCGGCCAGAGTAACACCTGACAATCCGCAGATCAGCGAGAGGACGACCATCATTTTTATCATTTCTTTCATGGGTTACCTCTTTCCGAACGATCTGGGACGGATACGCTCAAAGACCGGAGTGAACAGATTGGCGAGCAGGATGGCGAAAGGAACGCCATCTGGATAAATGCCGTAGACACGGATGATGATGATCATGATTCCGACGAGCATTCCGAACAACAGCATAGGTATCTGTCTGTTGGGTGAAGACGGTCCATCGGTTGCCAGAAAAAAGGCACCGAAAATGGTGGAACCGGTCAGCAGGTGGAACACGGGCGGTGCATAAACTTCAGGGTCGATCATGTTGAACAGCCCTGCCGTGATGATGACGCCAGCAATGACACCCACCGGAATGATGGATGAAATGTGTTTGCGCATGACCAGCACCAGACCGCCCATCAGGACGCCTGCAATCTGAACCACACCAAGGCCACCAAGCTGTTTACCCAAAAAGAGTGCTTGAGCGTCTGTGGCGGTAACGGCTTGAAGGCCGAAGTTTTTCAGTTGAGCCAGAGGATAGACGAGATCCATGGTAAGCATGGTGGCGTCGATATCCATGAAGGCGGGCCAGGAGATACGGCAGAGCGCCCAACCAATAAGGGGCGCGCAGAAGGGGCTTCCACCCAATCCACCGAACATCATCTTGCCCAATATTATGGAAGAGGCGCTGCCTATGGTTACCAGCCACCACGGTGCGGAGGCTGGGAGCAAAAATGCGAAGGCAAGACCGACGAACATGGCGTGCAAATCACTAATCTGCGACTCACGACCCATGAATTTGTCACAGACTATTTCGGTGAGCACGGCGGTTGCCATGGACAATGCCATGACTCGGAAACCGGCTATACCATACTGTGTCACAGCCATGGCCGCAGCGGGTACCATGGCCAAAAGGATGATGAGCATCCTACTTCGGACCGTCACACCGCAATGGCGATGGGGGGGGACCGAAACGGTGAGTGAAAATGGGTTGAACGGCTTCACGGCTAGACTTCCTCCCCGGACTGGGCTTGAGCGAGTGCCAGCTCGTTTTTGGCGAGCCGGATGTATTGGAGCATGGGACGACGGGCTATGCAGAAGAATCCACACAGACCACATTCAAAGCAGACATCAACATCTTCAGCTGCTGCTTTGTCGTACATGCCGAATTCGGCGTAACTGGTAATCATGGATGGATCGAGACGAGCCGGACATTTGCGGACGCATTCACCACACCCGACGCACGGGGCATCCTGTGCCACGGGTGCCGGATTGTTGACGAGGGCCACTGCGCTGGTGTCACGACCGACGCCATGGGAAGGCGACGCAGCGGCAGCACCCCGAAGGACACCGCCGAGGACAATGCGATCACGGTCTGCGATCACTTCGCCTGCCTCATCGAGAATCTGGCCGACAGGAGTACCGAGGGAAACGATCTTTCCCTCCTTGCCCACGGTAATCATAGTCTCCATGATCGGCAGTCCGGTTTCCATGATGCGGCCCAACTGAAACAATGTTTCAAGGCCGATGACCACGGTATTCTCTGGAGCTTCCCTTCCGGTCACCGCCAAGGCGACCATAGGGTCAAGTCCGGAAGGATATTGTTCCGAGATATCAACAGTGTTTGCGCCATCCAATGTTTGTGCAGTGCCCTTGAGCGCGGCCAGAACCGTCGTTTGGGGGTTGTATAGAGCAACGGCGGTCTTTAGGCCGCGCTCAAGGGTTGCACGGGAGGAGATGAAAAGCTCCTGACGAGTCAGGACGCCCTGTTCCGCATCTACACCGTTTATGATGAGTGTTTCTGTAGTGTTCACCTGAGGCAGGTCTGCACCCAGCTCAAGGAGCGTGATGAGCAAATTGCTTCCGCTCAGATCATCAAGGGATACAGGGTCAACCTGTTCGTCCCCGTTTGCGTCAATACGGATACGGAAAGTATCCACATGGGCGACCTTTCCGGCCACCGGAGTGTGAATGTCACCCATGCCCGGAGTGGACGATGTGGCGATCCGTTCACCGCGTTTGACTTCCTGACCGCACGTTACGAGCGGACAGTGGCGCATGAGTGGCATTTCTGCCTGCGTAAGTGTCGAATGTGTTTCGTGAGTATTCATAATCTGCCTACCTGCTGATGTGGCACTGGTTGCAGTTATCGGGTCCGTACGGGCCTGCCCCCATCTCTTCATGGCAGGACATGCATTGGTCGTGAAAGGCGTTCATGCGCGGGAGCACCAACTCTCTGATCTCAGATTCATGGCATGAATCACAGGATGTGTAGTCGCCTTCATATTGGGTCATATCCACGGCAACATGGCAGGATTTGCAGCTCGACAATCCCTTGTCGAACATGTCTTCGTGACAGGAGCCGCAGCTCTCATGACCGGCAAGACGCATGCTGATAAGATCGCCGGAGTCTTCGCCCTTGTGGCAATTGGCGCAGTTCTGCGGTTCCGGTTCGATCTCCTTGCCATGGTGGCAGTCATAGCAGTCGCTCGCGTAGTCCTTGTGTTCCTCGTGATCGAAAATAACTTCACCGTATTCGGTGTGGTGACAGCGCACGCAGTAGGTTTCGTCAGGGAAGGAATCCACGTGATCGACGATGAAATCTTCATTAAATTCGTTTGGATGACATGAACCACAGGCCAGGGCCTCATCGTTCTCACTCAGCTCCATCTGTTTTTTGTCGTGATGGCACTTCGCACAGTCGATCTGATAATCCCTGTGGTGAGTAAGATGGGAGAAGATGACTTTCCCGCCAGTGTTCTCGAACAGGATTCGTACCGGCATTTGGGGCTTGTTTCCTGCCTGAACGTAGCCAATAACGGCTGCTATCAGGAGCAGAATTGCGGCCAGAATAACCGGGAGTATTTTCGATTTTGAACGCATCGTTCCTCTCCGCCGCTAACCGCGGCAGCTCAAGTATTAAAATTAATGGTCTTTTTGTTGATTCCTGTGGACGACCGGAATGGCCGCCCACAGGGGGTATGTGTTTACTTGGGTATGACAGCCCAGTCCGGCACTACATTGAGGTCGATTCCCCAGATGGAGGGCAGGAGGTACACCACGAACATGGTGATGAGGATTGTCCCGAGTATGTTGAGCCATATCCCGGCCTTAGCCATTTGCTTGATTGATATACACCCACTACCGAAAACAACGGCGTTTGGCGGCGTAGCAACCGGAAGCATGAAGGCAAAGGAAGCGGCGACACAGGCACCAATGATGGTGGCAAAAGGATGCACACCCATGGCGATAGCTGCACTACCCATGATGGGTACGAGCAGAGTTGCCGTAGCAGTGTTGGAAGTGATTTCCGTCAGGAAGATGGTAATCAGGACAACAACTCCAACGAATACCAGGATGCTGGTGCCTTCGAGGCCACCGAGCTGGGAGGCGATATAGGTAGCCAGGCCAGTCTTTGCAAAACCACTGGCGATGGCGAGACCACCACCGAAGAGCAGCATGACATCCCAGGGGATCTTGACTGCGGTTTTCCAATCCAGAAGGAACTCGCCCTTCTTGAAGTTGGTAGGAATGGCAAACAGGATCAGTGCGCCGAGGATACCGATGGTGGCATCAGCGATGAAGCCGAAGTTCGGCATGATATCGAGAACGAACGGTGCCTTCTTCATGAATCCGCGGCTCATCCAGAACAGGGCCACAAAACCACCGACCATGACGATCTTCTTCTCTTCAGAAGACATGGGGCCGAGAGCTTCGACTTCCTTTTCGATGATTTCCTGACCGCCAGACAAAGTCATGCCTTTCATGGGGAACAGGAACTTGGTCAAAATAACCCAGGACAAAGCCAGCATGACTGCGGCCAGCGGGACGCCGAACATCATCCATTGGCCGAAACCAATTTCGTAGCCAAACATATTTTCGATCATACCAACCATAATGGTGTTGGGAGGCGTACCGATGATGGTAGCGACACCACCCATGGAGGCAGCGTAGGCGATACCAAGCATGAGACATTTACCAAAGTTGGATTCGGGACCGGTGGTCGCACAGGCACGAATATCTTTGGAGTCAAAGCCGGTTGCCTGCTGGATGACAGCAAGACCGATGGGAACCATCATCATGGTGGTAGCCGTGTTGGATACCCACATGGACAGGAAGGCCGTGGCAAGCATAAAGCCCATAATCATTCGGCCCGGACTTGTTCCAACCATTTTAATGGTGTGTAATGCCACACGTCTGTGCAGATTCCATCGTTCCATGGTCACGGCGAGCAGGAAGCCACCCATGAACAGAAAAATAAGATGGTTGGCGTACGGCAGGGTTGCCGCTTTTGATTTCATAATACCCAGAAGTGGGAACAACGCGATGGGCAGGAGCGATGTCGCCGGAATGGGAATCGCTTCAGTAATCCACCATACTGCCATCAGGACAGTCACCGCGGCAACACGCCACGCTTCCACTTGCATTCCTTCCGGTGTCGGAAGGATAAGCATCAAGGCAAACAGGGCAGGTCCGAGAAAGAACCCGACCTTTCTGCCGTTTCCGCTGTCTTCAGCTTGAGCACTCATAAATTTCCTCACTTGTACTTACGACCTTGTGGCCGCGTATCGGACGTAATCACCCCAGAGCTGGTACTCTCAACAATTGAGAGTCGGGCAGGACCGCAACGCCCTGCCCGAAGGGTGGACTAAATGCCCAGGTTATAAGAATCGACAAATGCGCTGACGCGGTCCGTGGAATCGGAGATACGTTGGCGCAATGACTTTCTGTATTCGTCGAGATCGATGGTCTTGCGAGCAACGCCGGTATCCATGGCTGCTTTGGCAACAGCGACGGAGACGTATTCGATGAGACGGAGATCAAGAGCTTTGGGGATGATGTAATCAATGCCGAATTCGAGTTTATCGACACCGAAAGCATCACAGACATACTGCGGGACCGGTTCTTTGGCGAGATCTGCCAGAGCCTGAGCGGCTGCAAGCTTCATTTCTTCGTTGATGGATGTAGCACCTACGTCGAGGGCTCCACGGAAGATAAAAGGGAAACCAAGGACATTGTTGACCTGGTTCGGGAAGTCGGAACGACCGGTACCCATGATGGCGTCAGGACGAGCTTCTTTTGCATCGGGGTACGGAATTTCGGGATCAGGGTTCGCACAGGCGAAGATGATCGGGCTGTCACCCATGGACTTGACCATATCCTTGTTGACCATATCCTTGACGGACAGACCGAGGAAGCAGTCAGCGCCTTCCATGGCCTCAGCCAGAGAACCGTATTCAACCGTGGTTGCGAATGCTTTTTTGGTATCATTGAGATCGGTGCGGCTCTTGTTGATGTGACCGCGAGAATCGAACATTGCGATATTCTCGGGATCCACGCCCATACGTTTGTACAGGTTGGTGCAGGCAACGGCGGATGCGCCAGCGCCGGAGACAACAACACGCATCTTTTCAGCTTTCTTGCCGGTGATTTCCAGAGCATTCATCATACCTGCGGCGGTAACGATGGCGGTGCCGTGCTGGTCGTCATGGAAGACAGGAATGTTCATTTCCCTCTTCAGGGTCTCTTCGATGTAAAAACACTCAGGGGCTTTGATGTCTTCGAGGTTGATACCGCCGAAGGTGGGCTCCATGGCTTTACAGATCTCGATGATTTTGTCGGGATCGGTAACGTCTAGGTTGATATCGAAGACATCAACGTCAGCGAATACCTTGAACAGAACGCCTTTACCTTCCATGACTGGCTTACCGGCTGCTGCGCCGATGTTGCCAAGGCCCAGAACGGCAGTACCGTTGGATACGACTGCGACGAGGTTGCCACGAGCGGTATATTCGTACGACTTGGATTCATCCTCGGCGATTTCCATGCAGGATTCTGCAACGCCGGGGCTGTATGCCATGGAGAGGTGTTTCTGGGTCGAGCAAGGCTTGACCGGGACGACCTCGATTTTTCCCTTTCTCCCCATGGAGTGGTAATCGAGAGCTTCCTGTTTTGTGAATAGTGCCATTTCTATCTCCTTTAAATTGATTCTGTTATTCGATACCGGCCGCTTTGCGGTCGGGTACTGCGTAGAGTTCGCCGCCATGACAGTCATTGATGACCAGCAGCGGGAAGTCCTTGACCGTCATTTCACGAACGGCCTCGGGGCCGAGATCGTCAAAAGCGATGACCTTGGAGTCCACGATGGAGTTGGACAAGAGCGCCCCTGCTCCACCTGTTGCGCCGAAGTAGACTGCGGTGTGGTCTTCCATGGCCTTACGAGTTTCATCGTTGCGCTTGCCTTTACCAATGGTGGCCTTGAGGCCGAGGCTGTGCAGGCGCGGTGCATAGGAATCCATGCGGTAACTGGTGGTAGGACCCGCCGAGCCGATGGGGCGACCCGGAGGGGCCGGGCTGGGGCCGACGTAATAGACGGCTGCGCCCTTGAGATCGAAGGGCAATTCCTTGCCAGCATCCAGCAGGTCGATGAGCTTTTTGTGCGCTGCATCGCGGGCGGAATAGATGTGTCCGGACAGGAACACGACATCTCCGGCCTTGAGCTGCGCGATATCTTCATCGGTCAGCGGTGTGTTCAGTTTGAATTCAGCCATTAGAGTTCAACCTCCTCGTGTCTCTGAGAGTGGCACTGGACATTGACTGCCAGAGGCAAGCTCGCCAGATGACACGGTTCAACGGACATCTTGACGCTGAGTACGGTGGTGCTTCCACCAAGACCCATGGGCCCGATGCCGAGTTTGTTGATTGCCTCTTCCAACTCTTGTTCCTTGGCCGCGATTTCCGGATCAGGATGAGTGTCGTCGAGGCGGCGAATGAGGGATTTTTTGGCAATCTTGGCTGCATGCTCGAAGGTGCCACCGATACCGATACCGATGATGGTAGGCGGACACGGATTGGGACCAGCTTCTGCAACGCGATTGACCACATATTCCTTGATGCCTTCCCAGCCCTGGGCCGGAGCAAGCATGGTGGCGCGGCTCATGTTCTCGGAACCGCCGCCCTTTGCCATGTAGAATATCTTCAATTTATCGCCGGGGGTAAAATCGAGATGAATGATAGCGGGAGTACCGTCGCCGGTATTTACGCGAGTAAACGGATCGCAAGCAGACTTGCGCAGGAAGCCGTCAGCGTAGCCCTTGCGGGTGCCTTCGTTGATAGCTTCGCGCAGATTACCTTCGATACGAACATCATCGCCCACTTCGACGAAAAACACGGCAAGGCCGCAGTCCTGACATAATGGGAGTTTCGTTTCCATGGCGAGATCAGCGTTTTCAAGAAGCTGGCGAAGCACTTCCTTGGCTGATTCCGAGGTTTCCTTAGCCATAGCCTCTTCGAACTTAGCGCGGACATCGTCCGGCAGTTCGGTGTTGGCCTTGATGCACATGGCAGCCACAGCATCAATTATTTCGGGTGTTTTGATAGTACGCATAATTATTTCTTCTTGAAGATGTCTTTAAGTGCGGAAATACCCATTTTACGACGCAGAAAGCCAAGTTGGTTCTGCAAGGGTAGCCCCTTGGGGCACACGTCTTCACAGGCCAGAAGGCCCATGCAACCAAAGATGCCAGTGTCTCCGCCGATGATGTCGAAGTATTGTTCTTCGGTACGTTCATCGCGTGGGTCGACCACAAAGCGTGCAACGCGGTTCAGCGCAGCCGCACCCATAAAGTCGTCCCGGAGACGAGCAGTGCCGCATGCAGCCACACAACAGCCGCACTCGATACAACGCTCAAGCTCGTAGATTTCATCGGCAATGGCGTCATCCATCCGCTCTTCTTCCTTGGCAGGATCAAAGACCTTCTTGGTATGAATCCAGGACTCGGTTTTGGTGTACATTTCACGGAACCAGACGCCGGTATCGACGGACAAATCGCCAATGAGCTTGTAGACCGGCAGCGGGTGCAGGGTGATATGCGCGGGTAGGTCCTTGACCTTGGTCTGGCAAGCCAGATTGGGACGCCCGTTAATGACCATGGCGCAAGCGCCACAGATGCCTGCGCGGCAGCAGAAGTCAAACGTGAGGCTCGCGTCCTGTTCTTCGCGCAACCTGTTCAAAGCAATGAACAATGTCATGTTCGGAGTTTCGTCGAGGGTGTATTCCTGCATACGCGGGACATCACCTTCTTTCGCTGGATTGAACCGGAATATTTCGAATTTTAATTGTCTACCCATGATGCATTCCTTTTTTGATCCGGGTTACTTCTTTTT
The DNA here is from genome assembly GCA_022712855.1 of Pseudodesulfovibrio sp. GTDB lineage: Bacteria > Desulfobacterota > Desulfovibrionia > Desulfovibrionales > Desulfovibrionaceae > Pseudodesulfovibrio. The sequence goes on from JAFLJT010000040.1 coordinate 40,798, forward strand.
CCCGATTTCGGTGACTGGACTCTTGATGATGCGGTCCTTCACGTGCTTCTCGTCGGCAGGAATAATCGTGCCGCCACCATAGCCACGGTCACCCGGAGGCAACTCGAAAACAGGCGTGGTGTCTTCGTAGACAACCTCAGGCATGTCAGCGTTCTCAGGCCAGTAAGCCAGAGTGCGGTTGAGCCATTCCTTGTCATTACGTTCGGGGAAGTCTTCACGATTGTGGGAACCACGCGACTCGGTGCGCTGCATGGCAGTCTGAGCAATACACAGAGCAAGCTTAACCTGACCTTCAACCTTGAGGGCAGCGGCCAGTTCATGGCCAGGACCGGTTCCATCAGAAACGAGACCGACCTTGCGTGCTTTCTCAAGAGTTTTCTGCAGAGTCTCAACGCACTCTTCCAAGCCTTCCTGATTACGGAAAACAAAGCAGCCTTTCATCAGTGCGTCCTGCATCTCATTACGAACGTCGTAAACATTCATCTTACCATTGCGACCATGAACGAGATCGTGGATGCGTTGTTCCTGCTTCTTGACTTGCAGGTTTATGGAGCGGGTATCGAACTTGGTCTCTTGGCCCTTGAGGAATTCGACGATTTTCTCACCGATAATTCCACCTGCAACAACGGTTTCAGCCAGGGAGTTACCACCCAGGCGGTTAAATCCGTGCATATCCCAACATGCGGCCTCGCCTGCGGAATACAGACCTTTGAGGCCGTAAACTTCACCGTCTTTATTGGTACGAATACCAGCCATGGTGTAGTGCTGAGTCGGACGAACAGGTATTAACTCTGTCCGGGGGTTAACGCCGAGGAAGTGCTGACAAATCTCATCGACTTCACGCAGCTTGGTGGAGATGTGCTTATCGCCAAGGTGACGAATATCGAGCCAGAGGTGTTCACCGTTGGCTGTTTTAACTCCTTTTCCCTCACGCATGTGATGCGTCATCCAGCGAGAAACAACGTCGCGAGATGCGAGTTCAGCTTTTTCCGGCTCGTAGATGTTCATGAAGCGTTCTTCATTGCAATCCAGAAGCGTACCGCCATCACCGCGACAACCCTCAGTGACGAGAATATCGGTGGGGACGATTCCGGTGGGATGGAACTGAATAGATTCGGGGTTACCGATTGGAACCACCCCAGTGTCATGGGCAATGATGTGACCACCGCCGTCACAGATAACTGCGTTGGTGGTAGCCTTGTAGATACGACCGAAGCCACCGGTACAGATGGCGGTTGCCTTGGCCAGGTAGGTCTCAAGTTGACCAGTACGGAGACAACGGACGATGGCACCTGTACAGGTTTCACCATCTTGGATCAGGGCTATGGCTTCTTTTTTATCAAAGACATCAATGCCGAGTTCGGCGCAGCGATTATCCATGGTGCACATGACCGCGTGCCCAGTACCATCAGAAGTGAAGCATGTACGCCACTTGGCTGTGCCTCCGAATGAGCGGGCCGTAATCAAGCCTTCATTCTCTTCTTTCTCGTACTTCTCGAATTTCTCGCCACCCTTGAAGTAGGTTGACTGTCCAGGGACAACGCGGTTCCACGGCACACCCCAGGCAGCCAGGCGGCGCATTTCGATGGGTGCGGTATCGGCAAAGAGGCGAGCGACTTCCTGGTCGCAACCCCAGTCGGAGCCTTTGACGGTATCAATAAAGTGGACGTCCGGGCCGTCTCCTTCACCCTTGGCACAGTTGCCGAGGGCAGCCTGCATGCCACCCTGGGCGGCAGAGGAGTGGGAACGTCTGGCAGGAACGATGGAGAGACAGGTGGCTTTGAAGCCAGCTTGAGCCGCTTCACAA
>JAFLJT010000145.1 GCA_022712855.1 Pseudodesulfovibrio sp.
AGACCTCGAAATGCCGACTATTACTGGTGACGCCGAAGTTCTGGCCTGCGCCACAGGTCCTGCCGATGACATGGAAACTTGCTCGCTCATGTTTATCCGCGCCATCAATGCAGCAAAAAAACGTTTCTGGATCGCCAGCCCTTATTTTGTGCCAGATAGTTCTGTGACCAAAGCTCTCCAACTTGCTGCCATGCGCGGCGTTGATATACGCATTATGCTGCCGCGCAAGCCCGACCACCTGCTCGTCTATTGGGCGAGTTTCGCCTGCCTCAAGGAGTTGCAACTTCCCGGCATCCGTATCTATCGCTATGACGAAGGCTTCCTGCACCAAAAAGTCTTCCTTGTGGACGACGAGATGTCCGCAGTGGGTACAGCCAATCTTGATAACCGTTCATTCCGGCTGAATTTTGAGATAACGATGCTCGTCGAGGACAGGGCATTTTCCAAGAAAATCGAACAGATGTTCCTTGATGATTTCACCCATTGTGTGGAAACTGGAACCGATGAGTACGACAAAAAGAACATCGCCTACCAAACCCTTATCAAATTCGCCCGCCTCCTCTCTCCCATTCTGTAACAACAAAAAAAGGGAGCTGACACACGTCAGCTCCCTTTATCTATTCATACTCGTACTGATCTAGACAACATCAGACATAGCGTACAATTTCCCGGGCTTCTGCTGGGCGAGCCACTTGGCTGCGCGCAGAGCGCCGGAAGCGAAAGTCTCGCGCGAATGAGCACGGTGTGTGACCTCAATGCGCTCGCCGGGGCCGAAGAAATAGATGGTGTGATCGCCGACCACATCACCACCGCGCAGGGTCTGCACCCCGATCTCTTCTTTAGGACGCTCACCGATGATGCCGTCACGACAATGTTTTTTCACATCATCATATTCCCAACCTCGGGCTTCAGCCAAACATTCTGCCAGCTTAAGAGCGGTTCCGCTGGGAGAATCTTTTTTCATCTTATGATGAGTCTCGACCATTTCCATGTCGTATTCGGGGCCGAGCTTCTCAACCAGAGCAGGTAAAACCTTGAGCAAGGTATTTACACCGACTGACATATTCGGCGCCCAAAACAGGGGAACATCTTTGGCGGAGACAGCAATTGCCTCTTGCTGTGCTTTGTCCAAGCCAGTGGTGCCGATAACAGCGGGATTACCGTGTTTAGCGGCAATTTTCGCCATGGCGACCGAGGATTCTGGAGAAGTAAAATCAACAACAACTGCACCGGGAACCTGCGGCAGAAGTTCATCAAGGCAATCCGAAGCGATACACCCTTCGTAATCGATGCCTCCAGCATTGCCTTCACGCTCACAAGCGCCAACCACATTCAAATCTTCATCACGCAGAGCCATGTTGATCAACATGTCGCCCATACGGCCTTTTGCACCTAAAATGACAACATCTGTAGCCATGGTGGTTCTCCTTATATCGTTAGAAATAAAATTTTCTCTATAAATCCAATAATGACAGCAAACTCGATTTGGGCTCCGGTTTCGAATCCGGTTTTGCTTTCGGTTTCGAGTCCGGTTTTATTTTCGATTCTGGTTCCGATTTCGGTTTCGACTCCGCTTTCGGGCTTTGAATTAATTCCATAAACTCGTCGAAGTCAATAACAACAAGCCCCAATTTCTCGGCCTTGCCCACCTTGGAACCCGCTTTCTCACCTGCTACCACATAATCCACTTTTTTGGATATGCTCTTCGCTGCCGTCGCCCCCTGCGCTTCCACAAGAGCCTGAGCCTGAGGCCGTTTCATATCCGGTAGTGTGCCCGTGAAGATAAAAACCTTTCCAGCGAGCGGTAATTCATCGGCCCCTTCTTCAACGTCGGGAGTACCTAAAGGCCAAAAATCGGCTTCTTTGAACCGCTCCATGAGCAACTTGGTTTCTTCGCTTTGGAAATAGTCATAGAGGCTTTCGGCCACGATGGGGCCGACGTCATCAAGCTCTTGCAAATCATCACGCGGAACTGCGCCGATGGCTTCCATGTCTTCAAAATTATTAGCAAGTGTACGAGCAGTCTGCTCTCCGACATGTCGAATACCAAGGCCTGCCATAAGCCGCCACAGCGGTGCATCTTCTTTGGCTTTTGCAATGGCCGCGATAAATTTAGCTGCCGACTTATCGGCCATACCCTCGTATTTGAGGAGCGCGGTTTTTTCCAAGGTGAACAGATCCGCAGGAGACACCAACACACCATCTTCGGCTAACCGCTGGACCCACTTCTTCCCCACGCCTTCCATATCAAGCCCGGCCTTGGATACGAAGTGGATGATCCGCTGCACAGTCTTGGCGGGACACGCGTCATTGGTACAACGGACCGCTTCGCCATCTTCTACTGCATCGCTCTCGCACACAGGACACGAAGTCGGAAAATCATACTTCTGCGCATCGTCCGGCCGCTTTTCCATATCGACAGACAAGACCTGCGGGATGACATCCCCTGCCCTCTGGATGAGCACGGTATCGCCAATACGGAAATCGCGTTCCTCAATATATCCCTTATTATGCAGGGTCGCATTGGAAACAACCACGCCCGCCAAAGGCACCGGTTCAAGTTCTGCCACCGGGGTTAATACTCCGGTCCGCCCCAACTGAATTCTAATGTCATTGAGTTTGGTCGTTACTTGATGGGCGGGGAATTTAAGGGCCAATGCCCAGCGAGGGGCGCGGGAGGTAAACCCGAGAGCCTCCTGCATTTCAAGGCTATTCACCTTGGCAACAACGCCGTCGATCTCATAGGGGAGATCATCGCGCCCTTCCATGAGTTCTATAAAATAATCAGCAACTTCCTGCTTCGACTTGCACAACTTGGCCTCAGGAGGAATGGAAAAACCCAGCTCTATCAAGCCGTCCATGATCGCTCCCTGATTGGTCCAACCAAAGCCCGAAGACGCCCATTCCACGCGGCCAATTCCATAGCCCATGAACCGAAGCGGTCTGGATGCGGCCACCTTGGGATCAAGTTGGCGAACCGATCCGGCAGCAGCGTTGCGAGGATTGGCAAAGATCTTTTCACCAGCTTCACGCTGACGATCATTGAGTGCGGCAAAGCCCTTGTCAGACATGACGACTTCGCCACGAACTTCAAGCAAGCCCGGCACGTTAGAGCCGCGTAAAACCAAAGGTAAATTCATGATGGTACGGATATTATGCGTCACATCCTCACCAGTGTGCCCATCGCCGCGCGTCGCAGCACGAACAAAGCGCCCGTCCTCGTAGATGACTTCAAGAGCAAGGCCATCCATCTTGGGATCAGCCCAATACTCAACATCTTCACGATCAAGTCCCTTGCTTACGCGGTCCGTGAACGTGAACCACTCATCAAGGTCCATGGCATTATCAAGACTGTACATGCGCATGACGTGTTCGTAGGGCGTGAATCCATCAGCAGGTTTGCTGCCAACACGTTTTGTGGGAGAATTGGGATCATCGAGTTCGGGGTTATCGGCTTCCAGAGCGGCCAATTCACGGTACAATACATCATATTCAGCATCGGAAATGTCCGGTGCATCCAATACATAATACCGATGATTATGAAACTCAATTTTTTCACGCAACAATGCGGCGCGCTGAGCGACGTCAGATAATGCCATGTACTTGCCTAACCTGTAAGGTATTATAAAATCTGTTTAAGTTCAGCGAGATTCACTTTCTTACCAACGGCAAGCAACGTATCATGTGCATTAATGACTTCTTTGGGACCGGGATTGAAGACCATTTCACCGGTGCCCTTCTTGATGGCAATGATGATCAAATTAAACCGGGGACGAATCTTGGATTCGATGATGTCCAATGAAACCAATTCGGAGTCAGGGGTGACTTCAAGCTCTTCCATTTGGAGATCGATACCGCCGCGTACGGCAAGCTCGATAAAGTTGGTCACCGTGGGGCGCAGGACGTTCTGGGCCATGCGCAGGCCACCGATGTAGTGCGGCAGCACAACACGATCCGCTCCGGCCAATTCAAGACGGGAGATGTGGGATTTGTCACCGGCACGGGCAACGATAGTGATCTCCGGATTGAGCTGGCGGGCCGTGAGGGTGACATAAACGTTTGCCGCCTCACTGGTCAGGGCCGTAATAAGCGATTTGGAATGCAGAAGTCCGGCTGACATAAGAACTTCATCACTGGTGGCGTCGCCATCGATACACAGAATGCCGTCCTGCTCCATCTTGTCGATAAGCTCCTGGTCCTGTTCGATGACCACCACGTCATGCCCTTCGTTCAGAATCTCTCGAACGACGATACTGCCAATTCGCCCATGTCCACAGACGATAAAATGATTTCTCAACTTTACTATTTCTTTCATCATTCTATGTTTACCCCACAAAATTTGCAAACGACCATCCATCAAAACCTGTGCAAAGGCACCCGCAATATAAACAAAACCACCAACACCACTCATAATCAGAAAGGCGGTGAACATCCGCCCCGCTTCAGAAAGCTGGTGAACTTCCATGAAGCCGACCGTGGAAAGAGTGATGACCACCATATAAAATGAGCTTGCGAAATCCCAATCCTCGTATCCCATATAAAATGCGATACCTATGAGGAATACATTGGACAAATAGACCATACCGAGAACGATACTCCAGAATGATCCGAGTCTTGCTCTCAGTTTAAGCATTCGCTGATGAATTTTTTCAAACATAGGCTACCCCAACTCGAGTAAACGTTCACGAAGCAATACGGTGCGGTCTCTCAGTTCCGCAGCCCGCTCAAATTCCAGTTCTTTTGCAGCCTCACGCATCTCGCGTTCAAGCCGCTTGATATTCTTATGTAACGTCTTCGGATCGGCCCCGTATGCGGCCCGATCTTCAGCGGCCATCCCCATTGATGACTCTGACGCTTTACCGCCGCCGAGTTCGCCGAACAAGTTATCTAAACTCTTGCGAATCGTCGTCGGAGTTATGCCATGCTCAGCGTTATGCGCTTCCTGTATAGCACGCCGACGCGCTGTTTCGTCCATGGCCGAAGCCATCGAAGCCGTCACCTTGTCAGCATACAAAATAACATGGCCTTCCACGTTTCTGGACGCGCGGCCAAAAGTCTGAATGAGCGACCGATTCGAACGCAGGAAACCTTCTTTATCGGCATCCAGAATAGCGACCAATGAAACCTCAGGAATATCAAGGCCTTCCCTGAGAAGATTGATGCCCACCAGTACGACAAATTCGCCTTCGCGGAGCGCCTGAATAATAGCCATGCGCTCAAGGGTATCAATATCCGAATGCAAATACCGGGATCGAACGCCCATGGAATTGAGATAATCGTTCAGGTCCTCGGCCATACGTTTGGTCAACGTAGTAACAAGAACCCTCTCACCCTTTTCCTCTCTTTTCTTACATTCTGAGAGCAAATCGTCAATCTGTCCTTGTACTTTTCGCACTTCCACCTCCGGGTCAACGAGCCCGGTGGGACGGATAATCTGCTCCACAACAACGCCCTGTGACAGGTCCATTTCCAAATGACCGGGCGTAGCAGAAACATAGATTGCCTGTTTGATGCGTTCTTGAAATTCTTCGTAGTTGAGCGGCCTGTTATCCAGGGCCGAAGGCAGGCGAAAGCCAAACTCCGTCAGTGTCGTCTTGCGCGAACGGTCACCTTTGAACATGCCACCAACCTGGGGTAGCGCAATGTGTGACTCGTCTACAAACAGGATAAAATCGTCAGGGAAATAGTCGAGTAAAGTGGCCGGAGGTTGCCCCTTGGTACGCCCATCAAGATGGAACGAATAATTTTCAATGCCACTACAGTACCCAAGTTCTTCTATGATTTCGAGATCATACATCGTCCGCTGCTCAAGGCGTTGTGCCTCTACAAGCTTGTTCGACTTTTTCAGTTCAGCCAGCCTTACCTGCAATTCGGTACGAATATCGTCAACGGCCCGGTCAAGGTTTTCGCGATCAGAAACAAAGTGACTGCCTGGGTAGATGACTGTTTTACGAAGCCGATCCCTGACCTCGCCAGTGAGCGGATCAGTCTCGGTAATGGAGTCGATCTCGTCGCCAAAGAACTCGATGCGTATCGCTTTCTCGCGACTGTAAGCAGGGATGATCTCCACCACATCGCCGCGCACGCGGAATGTTCCGCGATGAAAATCATAGTCGTTGCGTTCGTAGTGGATTTCTATCAGACGACCAAGCAGGGTTTCCATGGGCATGGTCTGCCCTTCTTCCACGGGAATGACCATTTTGGCGTAGAATTCAGGTGAACCAAGGCCGTAAATACATGACACCGACGCAATGATGAGCACGTCCTTACGCGTCAGGAGCGCATGGGTCGCAGCATGGCGCAGCTTATCGATATCGTCGTTGATAGACGAATCTTTTTCAATGTAGACATCGGAGTGCGGAAGGTACGCTTCTGGCTGGTAATAGTCGTAATAACTGACAAAATATTCGACAGCATTGTCGGGAAACAACCCGCGAAATTCAGAGTAGAGCTGAGCAGCCAGTGTCTTGTTCGGCGCGAGAATCAAAGCCGGACGGTTCAATTCAGCCACAATATTGGCCATGGTGAACGTCTTGCCGGTTCCGGTGGCACCAAGCAACACCTGATCCCGCACGTCAGCGCGCAGGCCATCAGTGAGCTGCCTTATGGCTTCCGGCTGATCCCCTTTGGGAGAAAATTCGCTGACAAGTTTAAAGTCCGGCATGAAATTCTTATCGTTCTGCTTGAGATAATACGCTAAGGTGCGTAATAATTACCTACGTTTATATAATCAATTTGCCCGGAGCATATCAATGGATATTACTATCATACAGTCAGAAACCCCGCCGCCGACCCAATACGCTCACACCATAACCATGGTCATAAAAAGCTTCAAAGGTCGCCGGGACGTGGACATCCATCTTTTTAGATCCGCTTGGGACGCCAGCGACGAAGCCCGGGAAAACTGGGACGCGCTCATCAGTTCGGCAAAAGATGTCGACTCACTCGGCAGCCAACGGGTCATCATGGAATCCTTCTCCGACGAGGAACGCGACAATATAATAAACTACCTGAAAGAGCAGTATTCCACAAGGCTTAGCGCCATTCGCGCTACTCCTCTGACCTTCCCGGTTCCTGCGGGATTATCAGGTCTCTCACAACTGCAACCAGACAAAAGTGTCGGCTTCATCGCCTTTGACAAAATACCAAGTTATTCCCTCGATATTCCGCTCATGGGCCTCTATGACTTGAGCCAACATCCACCTATCGTTGAAGAGTAATCCCATGATAAAACTGAAGGCTATCCTGGCGATGATTCTCGCTTTGATTCTGGTCCAAGCGCTGCCTTCTGTTGTGTTGAGTGCCGACTCCATTAACCTCAATGCCATACTCGCGGAAGCAAACCTCAAAAACGGTCAAGCCATCTATGACACCGGACGCAGGGAAACTGGCGCATATCTTTCATTCAATGGCGGCCCGAACTGGCTGCATGTGGACGGAGGTGGCTGCGCGACCTGCCACGGCCCAAGTGGGTTGGGGGAAATGGTCCCTGTTTTTTGCACATCAAAAACACCGCCAATTACACATAAGTACTTGGCAGGTAATGGTTATCCATTCTCTTTTCGACAGAATGGATAACACCCGGCGTACACCATGCAATCTTTCAAAGAGATGATGCGAACAGGCCTCAAAGCCAACGGCTATGAGGCTGATTTCTGCATGCCTTGATGGCATATAAGTAACGATTAACTTCGCAATCTGATGGGCTAACTGATCACTCTGGGCAAATAGGACTGGCTTAATTTACTGCTGGTTGTCGAATCGCCAGCGCCCTTCTCGGGTGGGAACATCCATGGCTTCTCGGAGCATGGACAGATACCGAAAACGCTGCATTTCGTGCGCACCAAATCGTAAGAGATGATCCGTGGTCTGCTGACAATCAATCAGAGTAAATCCCCATGCTGTCAGTTGATTGACCAGCACAGCAAAGGCAGCTTTCGAAGCATCGGGGACCGCAAAAAACATGGATTCGCCAAAAAATGCGGACCCGAGCGAAAGGCCGTACAAACCACCGACCAATTCACCGTCCTGCCACGCCTCAATGCTGTGCGCATATCCCAATTCGTGCAGCATACTATACGCCTCGACCATCTCATCGACAATCCATGTGCCGTCCTGCTCTGGTCTGGGCGAATGGGCACAACCATTGATCACACCCGCAAAATCCGTATCCAGAGTAAAGGTGAACGTGCCTTTATTCAGCACACGCCGAAGGCTGCGCGGCATATGAAATTCATGGGGCAAAACAACAAGACGAGGATTGGTTGACCACCAAAGGATTGGGGAATCTTCGGAGTACCAAGGAAAAATGCCGTTTGAATAAGCTGTCAGCAAGCGCGTCGGACTGAGATCACCACCGACCGCAAGCAGACCGTCAGGGTCTGCCTCTTCAGGATCGGGGAATATTGGTTCCTCAAACAGCCGATAAATTGTCATGCGCACCTTTTAAACAAGTGAGGCGGCATAAGCCGCCTCACTGTATTCATATTATTGCAATTGCTACTGCTTCTTACCAACCGGATCATAGGTAAATGTGAATTCTCCCGAATCGCTCACGGCTGGTATCTTCTTGCGCTTCTTGGACTTCCCGGCCACATCAACCGTAACAACTCCGCCCTTGGTCAATTCGCCAAAGAGCAGTTCGTCGGCAATGTAGTCCTTGATCTCGGTCTGGATGATACGGCCCATAGGACGTGCGCCCATGGACGGATCATGGCCGAGTTCCGCAAGATGACTGCGCGCAGCTTCGGTTAAGAGGACCACTACACGGCGGTCCTGCAGTTGGTCATTGAGTTCCTTGATGAACTTGTCAACGATCAACTCCATAACGGGCTTCTCCAATGCCTTGAAAGTAACAATGGAGTCGAGCCTATTGCGGAATTCCGGGCTGAACAGCTTCTCAAGTGCCTTAATGGCTCCACCCTCGCGGTCGGAACCTTCATTGCGCGAGAAACCGATAGATCCCTTGGCCATTTCACGAGCACCAGCATTGGAGGTCATGAGCAAGATGATATGCCTGAAGTCCGCCTTGCGCCCGTTATTGTCGGTGAGCGTGGCGTAATCCATAACCTGCAACAAGATATTAAACACATCCGGGTGCGCCTTTTCAATCTCATCAAAGAGGACAACACAATGCGGCTTCTTGCGAACGCCTTCAGTGAGCAATCCACCCTGATCAAAACCGACATAACCAGGAGGTGCACCGATAAGCCGCGCCACGGCGTGCTTTTCCATGTACTCACTCATGTCGAAACGCAGGAACCCGATACCGAGAACCTCCGCCAGTTGACGAGCAAGCTCAGTCTTACCAACACCCGTAGGCCCAGTAAGCAGGAAGCTGCCTACAGGACGCCCAACCTGGCGCATTCCGGCACGGGAACGCTTGATGGACTTGGACAGCGCATTGACTGCCTCTTCCTGTCCAAAGACAACGGCCGTCAAATCTTCTTCGAGACTCTGCAAGCGAATCTTGTCGGAGACGGTCAGTCTGCGGGCCGGGATTCGGGCCATGCGGGCCACGACCTTTTCGATGTCCGCGACCTTGATGCGATCACCCTTTCGAGTGCGCGTGGAGAGCTTGTACAGCGCGCCGGCCTCGTCCATGACATCGATAGCCTTGTCCGGCAGGAAGCGGTCAGTAATGTGCCGTTCAGCCAGTTCTGCCGCGGCCTTGAGTGCGAAATGTGTATAATTAACACCGTGGAATTGCTCATAATGCGGCTTCAAGCCTTTGAGAATTGCAATGGTCTCTTCCACTGTTGGTTCGCTGATCTCGATCTTCTGGAAACGGCGAGACAGCGCACGGTCCTTCTCAAAATGATTCTTGTATTCCTCAAAAGTGGTAGAACCAATGCACCGGATTTCACCGGACTGCAACAGCGGCTTGAGGATGTTGGATGCGTCCATGCTGCCACCGGACACGGAACCCGCGCCAACGATGGTATGAATTTCATCCACAAAAAGAATGCCGTCCTTATTGGCCTTGAGTTCACCAAGCACACCCTTGAGACGTGCTTCGAAATCGCCACGATACTTGGTGCCCGCCAGAAGCGAGCCCATATCCAGCGCAAAGACTTCGGCATTAATGAACTCCTTGGGCACATGGCCTTCGACGATCATGAGAGCCAACCCTTCAGCCATGGCAGTCTTGCCAACGCCGGGGTCGCCCACAAAAATGGGATTGTTCTTACGCCGACGGGACAGTATCTGAACCGTTCGCTCAAGCTCTGCACCACGGCCAATGAGCGGATCAATGAGTCCCTCGGCGGCCCTGTCGGTAAGGTTGACCGTGTACTCCTCAAGCGCGCTCTTCTTGGCGCCTGACTGGCCATCCAGCGGATCGCCCGTGGTTGAGTGATCTCGGTCGCCAAGGTCATTCCAGTCATCGCCCGTGGACATGCCGTGGGAGATGAATTCCAAAATATCCAGACGGGATACGTCATGAGTGCGCATGAAATAAACTGCGTAGGAATCCTCTTCGTCAAACATGGAAGCCAGGACATCGCCCACCTCGACGATGGACTTGCCGGAGGCCTTCTTCTGCCAGACAGCGCGCTGGAGAACCCGACGCACACCGAGAGTCTGGATGACTTCGGTTTCCGTACCTTCGGGCAGCGCTTCCATATTTTCTACAAAAAAGCGGCCGAGCTGATCGCGCAGCCTTTCCATCTCCGCGCCGCATGCTTCGAGAATTTCCTCGCCCTGCTCTTCGATGGAGATGGCATATAAAAGGTGTTCCAGCGTCAGGAATTCATGATTCCGACGCTTCACCTCATTGACTGCAGAGGTCAATGCGCTTTCAAGTTCCTTACTGAGCATCGTCATATTTATTCACCTTCCATGCTGCATTTGAGCGGAAAACCCGCGCTTTTTGCCAGCCGGTGTACTAGATCAACCTTGGTTTCAGCCACTTCTGCGGTATAAACTCCACAGACGCCGTATCCCTGATTGTGCACAGACAGCATAACTGCCGTGGCTTGTGCTTCGTTTTTCCGAAACACACGAACCAGAACCTCTACAACGAAGTCCATGGATGTATAATCGTCATTATGCAGCAGGACCTTATACTTCTTCGGCTCCTTGATTTCACGTTCATCAAGTAGCTCTGAATCAAACTGGTCACCTGTAAAAGGGTCGCTCATGGGCGTTATTCTCCAACAATCCTCAAGTTTTTCTTAACAACTAATATAAATTCGTTTTCAGCCCCTGTCGAGGGACGAATTCTATTCTTTTCCCAATTCCTTGATAATAGCCGCGCGTTTGTCATCGTCAAACACGAAACTCTCATCAGATCCAAGGGCATTCACTCGTCGATGTTCAATATTCAAGGCATGATAGGTCAACTTTGACGTTGGATTCGTATCTAACCCCAGCGCCTTTGCGCAGTGTGGGACAGTGCCTTCCAAACCTTCAATTTCCACATAATCACCAAATGGCATGAGGTCCAGGCAGATGACACAATCCTTGTACACCCACTTTTCACGGACCTTTTCGTAGGAAAAGACTACAGAGAATCCAACTGTTTCCAACGATGCTTTCACTGCGTGAAAATCGTCAACCACAGACTCGATTTCCTCGAAAACCTTGAAGGCGGACGGTACCTCTTCTTTGGGAGGTTTCTTGACAGTCAGCACGGCTTTGCCCTGCTTTTCCCTGAGCCTGAGCAGGATTCCGGATTCTTTGAGTGATCTGTCCGGATAATCAAAGACAAGATTGGTCTCAAAGTATCGACCAAGACACTGACCGCCCGCATTTTTCAGGCGCTGACTCAGTTCTTCAAGATTTACGTCCAGATACTTCAATTCACATTCAAGAGCCATTGGCATTCTCCCTTTGAATTGCTACGGTGCGTTAAGGATACCTCAATGTTAACAAAAACTCTCTATCTTTGCGTAGGCGGTGCCGCCGGGACCGTCTCGCGCTATTGGCTCTCAGGACTGGCACAGCGACTGGTTGGCGGCGCCTTCCCTCTGGGCACTTTTGCAGTCAACATGCTCGGCTGCCTTCTTTTTGGTGCAGTCTGGGGCTTTTTCGAGAACCGCATGCTCCCCGGTAGCGAAATACGCCTCCTGGTTCTCACCGGATTTATGGGCGCGTTCACCACCTTCTCCACATACATGTTCGAGACTGCCGAGCTGGTCAAGTACGGACAGATGGCAATGGCACTTTTAAATGTCGTGGGCCAAAGTGTAGCCGGACTCGTTCTCGTTCTGGCGGGCATCGCGCTAGGTAGACTTCTCTAAGTTTGAAACAGGAGCAACCCAATGAAACTACTGGAAAAAGCTGAACGAATCCGCATCTACATAGGCGAAGACGACAAGCACAAAAGCCGCCCGATGGCAGATGTTATTGTGGAAGAAGCCCGAAAACTCGGCCTTGCGGGTGCCACGGTTTTTCGTGGCCTCAGCGGGTTTGGTGCCAATAGTCGCATTCATACGACCAAAATTCTGCGCCTGTCCGAAGACCTGCCCGTCGTGGTCGAAATTGTCGACCACCCGGACAAGGTTGAACCGTTACTCGAAATGCTTGATGAAATGATAACAGAAGGCATGGTGACCAGAGAGCCGGTGAACGTCATCGTCTACAGGCACGGCGAAAAATAATTTTCCAACAGCTAAAAATAAAGCCCCTCACGAATCAACTTCGTGAGGGGCTTTTCATTATTCAAATCAATAGATTAACGGCTCATGCGAACCATTTCTCCGGCAATGCTTTGGAGCGGCATGACCTTGGCAACGCCGCCCTTCTTGATCGCTTCCTGAGGCATGCCGAAAACAACGCATGTGGCCTCGTCCTGTGCGATAGTGTAGGCCCCGACATCGGCAAGTTCCTTCATGCCCTTGGCACCGTCGTCGCCCATACCGGTCAGAATGGCTGACACGACATTGGCCCCGCCGTACTGGGCCCCGGAGCGGAACAATACATCCACAGAAGGCCGATGGCGAGAAACCAGCGGTCCCGCTTTGACCTCCACATAGTACTTCGCGCCGCTGCGTTTGAGCAGCATATGTTTGTCGCCAGGGGCGATGAGCGCCTGACCGGGCAACATGGAATCGCCGTCTTTGGCTTCCTTAACGGTAATTTGGCAAATGGTATTGAGCCGATTGGCGAATGCAGCGGTAAACCCTTCGGGCATATGCTGCACAATGGCAACGGGCGGACAATCCAAAGGCAATGCCTCAAGATAAATTCTAAGAGCTTCAGTTCCTCCGGTGGATGCTCCCACCAGGCAGATTTTGTCAGTGGTGGTCAAAGCTTGTGGCCTCACTTTTGGTATCACTGCATCGGCATCCAACTTAGGGGACACCTTGAGCGGCTTTGTTGCGATAGGCCTTGGACGTCGCGCCATGGCGGCCGCTTTGACCTTATCAATAAAGCGAATGCTCGATTCTTCCAGGAATTTTTTTGTACCGATCTTAGGCTTATTGATAATCTCAATCGCGCCATATTCAAGGGCTTTCAATGCATTATTAGTACCTGCACCTGCAACAGAAGAACAGATTACCACAGGAATGGGGTGCTGCTTCATCAACTTCTTGAGGAAGGTCAATCCATCCATGCGCGGCATCTCGATGTCCAGAGTAATGACATCAGGAATTTCGCTCTTCATCTTTTCAGCAGCAACATACGGGTCCACTGCTGTTGCCATGATCTCAATGGCCGGGTCAGATGACAAGATATCTTCAAGTGTTTGCCGAACTATTGCAGAGTCATCAACAATGAGAACACGGATTTTCTTAGCCATGTATACGCCTCTTCAATACTAGATGATTCAAACCGTTACTTGGATTCGGCCACAACGCGGCGAATCAGGCTCGGTATGTCCAAAATCAATGCAATGGAGCCGTCACCCTTGATGGTGGCTCCGGAAATGCCTTCAACGTCCTTGTACACACGACTCAGGCTCTTGATAACCGTCTGGTGCTCGCCGATAACGGTATCAACAACGATACCCACCCGACTGCCTTCCACACCGGTGATAACGATCTGCTCGATAGGTGGACTTTCGCCCTCGATATCAAACCAATCACGAATGTGAATATATGGGACGATTTCACCCCTGAGATGGAGGATGCGCTGGCCAGAATCATCTTCATCGACCTCATTATTGGTAAGCTCGACACACTCTTCGACCAGTGACAGCGGAATGACATAGAATTCGTCTTCCACCTGCACCTGAAGGCCATCAATAATTGCCAGAGTCAACGGCAACCTAATGGTAATAGTGGTTCCCTTGCCAAGCTTACTGTCGATATCAATGGTGCCACGTAAAGAATCAATGGCGCGTTTGACAACGTCCATCCCCACACCGCGTCCTGAGACGCTGGTGACTTCCTTGGCCGTGGAGAATCCCGGCTCGAAAATAAGCTTGAACAGCTCTTTTTGAGTGCGCTCGGAATCCTTGTTGATAAGACCGCGTTCAATGGCCTTATCGCGAATGATTTCCGGATCCATTCCCCGACCATCATCAGTGATGCGAATAAGAACTTCGCCACCGGAATGTTCGGCAGACAGCAGGATCATGCCCTGTGCCGGCTTGCCATTTGCCTTGCGCTCTTCGGGCGGTTCCACACCATGATCAAGGCTGTTGCGCAGCAAGTGAACAAGGGGATCACCAAGACGTTCAATAACAGTCTTATCCAGTTCAGTGTCTTCACCGCTGGTGGACAGTCCGATTTCCTTGCCCAGTTCACCGGAAAGATCGCGTATCAAACGCTTAAATCTACTGAATGACGCGCCGATGGGCAACATCCTGATACCAAGCGTGGAATCACGAAGCTCATCGCTGAGTCGTTCAAGCTCTTCGGCCAATGCGGTCATGACCGGATCGACCTTCTCGCCAACCACCTGAGTGATCTGCGCTTGGACGATAACCAACTCACCAACAAGATCAACAAGGAG
>JAFLJT010000041.1 GCA_022712855.1 Pseudodesulfovibrio sp.
GAGGTATTAGAGAATGAATCTTATTTCGATAGGGATTGGCATTGCGGTTTTTACAGGTTTCGGTGCAGGCATAGGTATGGGTATTGCAACTAGCCGTGCGACAGAGGCGGTAGCGCGGCAGCCCGAAGCGAGCGGTAAAATCAATCAGATGCTGCTTATAGGATTGGCTTTTGCTGAGACAACGGCGATATACGGCTTTGTTATTGCCATACTCATGCTTGGAAGAATGTAGGTCGGCAGACGATATAGAATATAAATAAGAGGTACTATTATGCTAGAAATAAATATTTGGGAGATAGGTGTTCACATATTAAATGTGATTATACTTTTTATAGTTTTGCGACTGCTGCTATATAAACCGATATTAAAATTTATTAAGAAACGTGAAAATATATTTGCGGATAAAGCTGACGATCTTGATGACATGGAAAAAGGGCTTGTCCAGCAAAAACAAGAGTATCAGCAGATGATGTCTGAGGCGAATAACGAAGCGGCGTCTATTATTACAAAGAGTAACGAAATGGCCAGAGACCATGCTAGGGAGATACTTGATAACGCTAAAGAACACGCAAGAGACCTTGTAGTTAGAGCTAAGAAAGAAATTGAAGGTGAAAAGGTACAGGCACGCATGGATATGAAAAGTGACATTGCTGAAATGGCTATCCAGATAGCCGAGAAAGTGCTTGAACGCGAAGTTTCTATCGATGATAACCGCAAGATAATTGACGAATTCTTTGAGAGGGTGGGATAATTTGGCTATAGAAGGTAAACTAAAATCTGCTGTGCAGCTTGATGAATTGACCATCCAATCTATAAAAAAGCGGTTTGAGTCTCTGGCGGGTAAAGAAATAAACCTAAAGGTAGAGGTTGAGCCTGCTCTTCTTGGCGGATTCATTGTTATAATTAACAATAAGGTGTACGACAGAAGCATTCGTTCACATCTTAGAAAACTAAAGAATTTTATTATAGACTCGGAAGAAGGTCCTTATCGCGCAGATGATTTTGATGGGGAAGATTTTGAAATTGGATTTGACTCGGAAGAGTTCGGACAAGCTACAAAAGAGCGGACTTCGTCGAAATCGTCCTGGGTCATGCGTTCATCGCGGTCACGCTCTTCTTCCATAGGCCTGTCTTCCGTAACCGGAGCCTTGGTATTGGCCGCGTTGACCCGTTCCTGCTTCTCATCGGCAATCACCGGAGCGGCATCGAGAACCTTGTCCGTGGTCGACACGGGGGTCAGCGCAAGTTCGTTCTCGATTCTATTGGAATGCTGATCGAACAGATCAGCGAACAGCGCTTGCTGGTCACTCACCTTAACTGAGGAAAATGCCACAGCCTTAAACTGCTCTGACGTCTTCTCTAATTCGATACCGGGAATATTTTGCATAGTTTGCTCCTTCGACACTTCTTTCTTCAAAGGGCGTGCCAAAGTTGAAACTAAGCAACTTCAGTATGTTATGATGGGATTCAGTAGGAAGAAACAGCCATGTTTGCCGAATATCACTTGCGGCAACACCCAATAAGAGCTTCAAGATGCTCCATTATGCTGCCCCAGGCAGGCCGGGAATAGTCGCCGTTTTCCAGAGACATTTGCGCAAATCCTGTGAGGGGGCGAAAGAGAGGCGGGCTGTCTGCCCAGAAAGATTCATCGAGCAACACGCCTTTCTTAAGGCCGTGTGAAAACTGGCGGCTCATGGCCGGAATGTGGGCGAGCAGCGATTCGGCTGATTGCGGGGAAGCGTCTGCCAAACCAGACCATGCTTCCCGAGCGAGGTCTTCACCCCAGGAGCCAAATCGATAGCCGAAAAAGCCCTGCCAAAAGCGGGAAGCGAGGCGCTCCTCGTCCGGCTGAGCAGTGTCGAGCCTCTTTATATGATATAGCCCCAGCTTCTTGCCAGTTCCGTACAGTGACAAACCAGGCAGATTCATCTTGGCAAGCTTGGCAGGACCATCGCCTGCAACCATGCGCGCAGCCAGAACTGCAATACGTTTTGGCTCAAACGGGTCATGACAATACAGACGATCACGGGAACATTCCCAACACCCTTTGGCACATTCCATTTCAGCCCGAAGGATGAAGTGACCGGGTGAATAAGGCCCGGTCTCCCAAGGATTGACGTTGCCCATGGACAGATTCAAACACTTGAGTCCGGTCCAGGCAGCCAGATGCATGGGCCCGGTGTCCGGTGTTATGAACAGCGCCAACGTCTGCCCCACGGCCCCGAATTCATCCAGACCGAGGGTGCCACACAGGTTGAGGGCAGGCGCTTTGGCAAGACGCATGACCTCGGCCCCCAGCTTCTTTTCTGCCGGGCCACCAAAGAGCACGGAGCGCAGACCACGTCCCTGTAACTGAAGAATGAGATCCGCCCAAAATTGAGGAGTGGGCCGCTTTGCTGCCTCGCTGGCACCAAGGAATAACCCGACTTTGTTCACAGTGGGCGGCAAGGTGCGCGGTACATCAAACTTGGTGGCTGCAATATCCTTGCGCGGGATCACGTCCAACGCATTCAGTTCTGCCCAATGAAAACGATTGTATAAATTATTTCTGACCAATGAGGCGCGATAAAGCTGCCAGTCACCATGAACAAAACGACTGCCATCTTCGGATTGAACCGGGCCGAGCTTTTTTTCAGCCGAAAGTTCAAAAGCCAGCAGCGCCGCTTTTTCCTGAATGCTCAGATTGATAATCAGTTCGTAGTCATATTTCTTAAGAACATGGGTTCCGGTCCACGGGAAATAGGTGACCGCAGGCGAAATATTCATAAGCGGTTTGTAAAAACTTTCTTCCGCCGCCACGAACAAGGGATGGCCGGGGTAACGTCTGGCAAGCCACAACATGAGCGGATACGAGAGAATCAAGTCTCCCATACGCTGCATTTGCAGGATCAAAATTGGTTTTTTGCCGCTCACAAGATCCTCTATCTAAATGTCTTACGCATGATATCCACAAGGGTCGCCATACGGTGATCATAGGTGTGTTCAGCCAGCACACGTTGACGAGCGGCGTCAGCTATACGCTGCCGTTTCTCCGGCTCGTTCTGATACATTTCTATTAAACCCGGGATCTCGTCCGGGTGATTGTAAAAGACAACTTCCCGGCCCGGTTCGAACAACTCTTCGAGCTGTCTGCGATAATCGGTGAGCAGGAACGCACCACAACATGGCACATCGAACACACGCTGGTTCACCGCGCCCTTCATTTGCTGGCTCGTGCAATTGAAATTAATGTCGCTGAGCGGATAGAAATCCGGCAGGTCATCATAATAAGACAGCTCGCTATGATATCGCCAGCCGTCGCGTCCCTTGAGCAATTCATTCCAGCCGGGGTCACCCACAATAAGCGGATTAAAATCAAGGATGCGCAACACGCAATCCAATCGATACATAAGCGTGGACTGCCATGTCAGAAATGTTTCGAACGCCTGCTTGCGTTCTATTGACCCAAGCGCCTCGAAGTCCTCGCGCAACTCAGGGAAGTTGCGAACCATAAACCGACCGGCGCACGGTTCGTCGGAATCGCCAAATGCCTTGGCAACCATAAGCCCCGCTTCGATGAGCCGCTGGGACGGCATGGACGCTTCGATGCGCTTGATCGTCTTGGTGAGCATGGAATTGCCCACAAAGGATATGGGTGCGCGCCATTCCTCCACCGGGGTAGTGCGGTGCGGCATCAACCGACTGGGGTCCGCACCCAATGGCAGGTGAAAAACATTGTTGAAGCCCATATCTCTGAGGGATTCGATATTATCCGAGTCCCATGTGAACAGGGCTGTACGAGCGCCATGCAGGTTCTGGTACACCCCAAGAGTAAGGTGAGGATTATCTACGAACCAGGAAGCGAGCGGCACGTCGAACTTGTCCAACAGCGAGGCAAGAACGCCCTCGCGGTCCACACCAAGGTGGTTGACCGTCAGCACGAAGTCCGGCTTGAACGAGGTCAGGGTGGACACCATCTTCGAGACAAAGGTGTCGAGATCCATCTCTTTGGTGCCAAAATCCAAAAGCTGATGTTCAATCTCAAGCCGTTCACACGCGGCCTTGAGTTCGCCAATGAGAAAATACTGACTTGTCAGCAGAAGAATACGGGGCGTCTTTGACCGGAACTTGGGCCATTGTGTCGAGGAGGTTTGCATTGCTTCTTATCTATCGGCAGGGAATTGTTTTGTCCATAGGGGTGTGGTGATTGATGAGGTTGATATGGGACGAATTCAGAATTCTGACAATGCCAGTCCTGGCAGGTTGCTGACAAAGGTTCGAGTGCTAGGCGCAAAAATATCTCAAGACCGACTCGTACTTCCTGTACGCTAGGGTTTGAGATCTTTGCAGCAACGACGCAATCGGGCCTTTGTCAGCAAGCTGATTTAATACTCCGTTTCGTATTCCCGCAGATACATGGGTGTCCGCTCCTTGTTTCCCTTGAAACCATACCGTTCGTAAAAGCCGGCCTTCTCATCAAAGGAGATCAGCACTTTGCGCAGGCAATCCTTGTACCGCTCAACCACCCGTTCCATAAGCCCGTCGCCAATGGCCTTACCCTGATAATCAGGATGCACCAGCAAATACGACAGGTACGCTACCAAATGTCCGTCCGACAATACGGCGGCCAATCCGACCAGCGTATCGCCGTCCCAGGCTGACACGACACTGTCCGATCCACGCATGGCCTTGGCAATGGTGTCCGGATAGTTGCCCGACTTCCATCCCTGAGAACTATACAGCGCCCCAAGGTCGGCGGATTCAAATTCTTTGGTCATCTTATAATGTATATGCATGCCCTCCCCATACATCAGGTGCGGCCGTACAGCCAAGCGTCCCAAAGGCCACAAAGCACTTTTCCCCACCATTTTTTTGACAAAGCATTGACGTGCGGAGCTTTGCTCCCAGTGAAAACACGGGAAAACAGGGGTAAAAATGACCACTCTAGACTTTTTTTAGACCAACACTTCATTGAAATAATTGGATAAACCTTGTTTGGCACGCTTGATGCTTAAATCTTGCAAATGGATTTGAAGAATGAACAAGGAGGGTTCAGATGTCTTTAGTTATTAACCACAACCTCATGGCGATGAACGCCCAGAGAAACCTGACTGACCATTACGGTCGTTTGGGTACCTCGACAAGGCGCTTGTCTTCCGGTCTTCGTGTCGGCACCGCAGCCGATGATGCAGCCGGATTGGCGATTCGCGAACTTATGCGCTCGGAAATTAGCTCTCTGCACCAGGGTATCCGTAATGCAAACGACGCAATCTCACTGATTCAAACGGCGGACGGCGCCCTGCAGGTCATCGATGAAAAGCTCATTCGTATGAAGGAGCTGGCCATGCAGGCATCCACCGGTACATATAACTCCGACCAGCGACTGATTATCGATTCCGAATATCAGGCAATGTCTTCGGAAATTAATCGTATCGCAGCCGCCACTGATTTTAACGGAATTTATCTCCTGAACGGCAACCTGTCCGGCACCACAGCCAACCACAACGGCTCCGGCGTCGCGTCCACTGGTCCACTGAAGATCCACTTCGGTACCGGTAATGACTCGGCAGAGGATTACTACTACGTTGCCATTTCAGGATCGACCGCATCCGCATTCGGCCTCGGCCATGGCGCTGCTTCAAAGAGCGGCACCGGCGCTGCAGCCAATGCAGGTAAGGCGATCTCCACCCAGGCTCTGGCTCAGGCATCGCTTGAAGCCATCAATAACGCGATCATTTCCAAGGATAAGATCCGCGCTAATCTGGGTTCCATGCAGAACCGCCTGGAAAACACCATCACCAACCTGGAAATCCAGGCAGAGAATCTGCAAGCAGCTGAATCTCGCATCTCCGACGTCGACGTGGCGCAGGAAATGACCGAGTTCGTTCGCAACCAGATCCTCACTCAGTCCGCAGTTGCCATGCTGGCTCAGGCCAACTCTCTCCCGAGAATGGCTATGCAGCTCATCGGCGGCTAATAGTCGTCCGAAGCTTCGAGCACACGACTGAAGACGACCAGAATCCACCCCGGCAGCACCCCCGCTGTCGGGTCTGGTTCTGGTTGTGTCAGATCGTTGATAATGGCCCGATCGCTGCGTCGCTGCGGGAAAGTCAGACCTTCGCGTATAAGAATACGCTTCAGTCCTGCCTTTCCCTTGCTCCTTGCGCTCGAACCATTCTCAACGATCTGACCAGGCTCTTGGTCAGAAACCAATCGAATTTTGAATTATTCTTCAGAAAGAAAATCGAGGGCCGTTTTGGCGGCTTCTTGTTCGGCGCGTTTTACGCTGGTGCCTTGGCCTCGGAAGATTTCTCCGGTGGGGAGGGTGGCGTCTACGTCGAACAATTTATCGTGTTCGGGGCCGCTGGTGTCTGCGAGGACGTAGATTGGACGATCCTTGAATCGTTCCTGAGATACTTCCTGCAAACTACTTTTATAATCTTTAGTTTCGGGCAACATGGCTTGTTTTGGCCACACATCCTTAAAAATTTCCAGGATCGTTTGTTTGGCTGCTTCGAAGCCGCCATCGAGAAAAACTGCGCCCAAAATAGCTTCGACTGTGTCAGCCAGAAGCGCATCACGAACACGCCCGCCTTGTAGTTCCTCGCCTTTACCCAAACGGACATAACGATGCAATTCCAGCTGCTTGGCGATAGAAGCCAGACTGTCTTCCTTGACGAGTTGTGAACGAATCCGGGTCAGTTGCCCTTCCGGTGCGCACGAGAATCGTTTGAAGCCCTCTTCCGAAATACACAGCTCCAATACGGCATCGCCCAGGAACTCAAGCCGCTCGTTATCGGCGTTGCCCTCCTGCTCGTTGGCGTAAGAACTGTGCGTCAATGCTGTCTCCAGAAGCTTGACTTGGTCAAACCTATGGTGGATAGCTTGCTGTAGTTCATCAGTATCCATTAAACCCCCTGTGGTGTATGTTTTCAGACGCAAAACTCAAGTCCCTGTTTAATCCCGACTCCATCGCCATTATCGGCGCATCAAGGAATCCGGGTAAGCTCGGTCACGTCCTCGTTTCCAATCTTGTCCGCGCAGAGTACAAGGGGAAATTGTTTCCCGTCAATCCCGCAGGTGGGGAAATCCTCGACCTGCCGGTTATTACCTCTATACCGGACCTGCCCGAAGCGCCAGACCTCGCCATCATCGCCCTGCCACGCGAGCAAGTTTTCGGTGCCATGGAAGAGCTGGCCCGGCTGCGCGTCGGCTCCATCTGCGTCATCACCGCAGGTTTCCGCGAAACAGGTCGCGACGGTTTTGACCTCGAAATGAAAATGGCTGATCTGGCCCGCCGCAGGAACATCACCCTACTCGGCCCCAACTCGCTTGGCCTGATCAACACCGACTGCGGCCTCAACGCCACCATCGCCCAGGCGCAACCCGCCAAGGGATCCATCGCATTTTTCTCCCAATCCGGCGCACTCTGCTCCGCCATTCTCGACTGGGCTGACGGTGAGAACATCGGCTTCTCCAAGTTCGTCTCTCTGGGCAACAAGGCTGATGTCTCCGAAGCCGACGTCCTTGAGGCCCTCGGCGACGATCCAGATACCAAGGTCATCATCGGCTATCTGGAAAGTGTTGACGACGGCGAAAAATTTCTGCGCAAGGCGCAAATTGTCACCGCGAAGAAACCCGTCATCATGATCAAGGCGGGTACCACCCAATCCGGCGCACGGGCCACGTCTTCCCACACTGGTTCCATGGCTGGCTCCGTAGTGGCATCCACCGCCGCATTCCGGCAGGCAGGTATCATTCAGGTCCATGACCTTGAAGAACTCTTTGATCTTGCCCGCGCGTTTTCCGTACAACCGCTGCCCGAAGGCCCGAATCTCACCGTGGTCACCAACTCAGGTGGTCCCGGTATCCTTGCCGCCGACGCCTGTGAAAGTGCCGGACTCCATCTTTCCCGCCCATCGGCCAAGACCCTCAAAGTCCTGACCGAGGCGCTCCCGCCCTTCGCGTCCATCTACAATCCCGTCGACATCATTGGTGATGCCAAGGCGGATCGTTATCGCGTGACGCTCGAAGCGGTGGCCAAGGACGAAATAACCAACGCCATCATGGTCCTGCTCACGCCCACCGCGTCTGCCGAGATCGTGGAGACAGCACAGGCTGTTATCGATGTCGCCGAGACCTGTGACAAACCAATTTTTGCATGCTTCATGGGCGAGGAACGCATCGGACCCGGTCGCGATATGCTCCTTGCCGCGGGCATCCCATGTTACGGCTATCCCGAACCCGCCATCCGCGCCATCGCGGCCATGCACGCCCATTACCGTTGGCTGAACCGCCCCTATCCGGTGGAAGTGTGTTTCCGGCGCGACATGGGCAAGGCACGACGACTTATTGCCAAGTCCAAGAAGCTCCACCTTCAGGAGCTTCCCTTTATGGACGCCATGGACATCGCCATGGCCTATGAGCTGCCCGTACCGGAGAATCGGCTGGTGCGTACATCCGATCAGGCCGTCCGTGCTGCAAAAAAGCTCGGCTATCCCGTAGCCCTCAAGATCGTATCACCCAACATTTCCAACCGAGGCGATGTGAACGGCGTAGCCATCGATTTGCAGACACCCTACGAGGTTCGCAAAGCGTGGCTCGACATAACATCCCGCACCCAGCGCAAACGGCCCGACGCATACCTTTCAGGTTGTCTGGTCCAGACCATGGGGCCGGTTAATGCGCGTGAAGTTGTGGTCAAATTTACTCAGGATCCACAGTTCGGGCCGTTGCTCTCGTTCAGTCTGGCCGGGCCGTCCGCCGAAATGCTGGGCGACATCAGTTACCGACTGGCACCGCTGACATTGCAGGATGCTCAGGATATCGTGCGAGAGATCAAATCATTCCCGCTTCTGCGTGGAGCGCGTGGTGAGGAGCCAGTCAATCTGGCGGCCATAGAAGATATTATTTTGTCCATGTCGCAAATGGCGACGGACTTCCCGGAAATTCAGGAGGCGGAGCTCAATCCCATCCTGCTGGATGCCGAAGGAGCGTTGGTCACAGACCTTCGCTTGACCATCGGCTGATTTTTTCGCATTGTATTATAGATGAGCAATGGCGCTTAAGGCGTTGGCTCTCGTTTCATACTTTTTAGGAGGAATGGCATGGCAGGTCTCTACATAGGTTCGACTACAGGGTATTCAGGCAAGAACATGATCGTTATGGGTCTTGGCCTACGCCTACAGAAAGAAGGCTTCAACGTCGGTTACATGAAACCAGTTGGCGCCATGCCCATGGAAGTTGATGGCAAACTCGGCGATGAAGATGCCGCGTTTGTTCAGGATGTGCTTGGCATTAAGGAAGACCCGGAACTGGTCACCCCCGTGGTGGTCACCCAGGACTTCAAGGTCAAGGCATTCAACGGCAAGATGGATGGTCTGCTGGACAAGATCGTGGATGGCTACAAAACCATCTCCGAGTCCAAGGATATCACCCTCATCGCCGGCTCCGGCTCCATGTACTCCGGTAAATACTGCGACACCGACGCCATTTCCGTCATCAAGAGGCTCGGCACCAAGACGGTCATCATTGACCGCTTCCAGAAAGAGCTGAAGTACGACTACCTGATGATGATGAAAGAACACCTCGGCGATCTGCTGGCAGGTGTCATCCTCAACGATGTGCCGCCCCATTTCATGGAAGAGATCAAGCAGCTGCTCGGTCCCGCACTGGAAAGCAAGGGCGTCAAAATTCTTGGCGTCATCCCCAGCGATCCGCTCATGGGCGCCATCAAGGTGGGCGATCTGGCCGACCGTCTCGGCGGCAAGATCATCTCCGCGCACAGCAAATCTGAGCGCGTTGTCGAATCGTTCCTCATCGGCACCATGCAGGTTGAAAACTTCATGACCCACTTCCGTAAAAAGAAGAACTCCGCCATCATCGTTGGTGGTGACCGCTCAGACGTCCAGCTCGTGGCGCTCGAAGGCGACTGCCCCTGCCTCGTGCTGACGGGTAATCTCTATCCCAACGACATCATCCTGACCCGCTCCGAGGTTCTGGAAACCCCCATCATCATGGTCCGCGAAGACACTTTCACGGTCGCCAAAAAGATGGACGATATCCTCTCACGCCACAAACTGCGCGATGCCATCAAGATCAAGCAGGGCGCAGATCTGGTCTCCGAAAACGTCGATTTCCAGTTCTTGAAGCAAGAGCTTGGCTTGAAGTAGAAGACAATTCATTCCTACCAGATTCACAATTGGGCAGAAGCATAGTATGGCTTCTGCCCTTTTATTGAACAACAGATTATCGGTTTTGAATGTCATTCACCACCGTCTTTATAGGAACGACACGTTAGAAAATGAACATTCCACAAATCCCCCTCCCCTCCAAGGATGCTTTCACCCTCGTTCTGCTGGCAATTATAGCAACAGGATGGTTTATTGATTCGAAACACAGCTCCCTAAAAAGAATATTTCTAGCCACGCACATTCTCTTAACCATTGGGGCGCTTGTTGCCTTGCTGATTACTCTTTATGGTCACATAGGCATGATCTCTCTCACCCCAGCAACAATCATTCGTGGTGTAATTGCAGCAAGTGGAATTACCCTACTCATAGGCTCTGGAATCTTTCTTATTACAGCGAGACACCCTAGAAAGTCCCAGAGTTGGTTCCATATCGGCGCCTTCGCAATTGTAGCGATATCTTTAGCCGACATATTCCACTATTTAAAAACAATAAGCGGGTAAGGTCATAACAATTGGGCCATTACCCATTCACTTAGACTTTAGAAGGTAACTATGTGCGATCAGCACACACAATTCATGGACGAAGCATATCGCCTTGCAAAGAAGAGTTACGACGAAGGAGGCCTGCCCATTGGGGCCGTGCTGGTGCGCGGCGACGAAATTATCGGGCGCGGCCA
Organism: Pseudodesulfovibrio sp.; assembly: GCA_022712855.1. Taxonomy (GTDB): domain Bacteria; phylum Desulfobacterota; class Desulfovibrionia; order Desulfovibrionales; family Desulfovibrionaceae; genus Pseudodesulfovibrio. The sequence goes on from JAFLJT010000041.1 coordinate 10,849, forward strand.
TAATCAGCGGGTGCAAAATGGCGATCCTATTGCTCATGGGGAAATGGATTGTATGCACGACGCCGGGCGGCAACGGACCTACAAGGACACCGTACTCTACACGACACTTTCGCCCTGCATTATGTGTTCTGGCACCATCGTCCAGTTCGGCATCCCCAAGGTTGTCATTGGCGAGAACGTGAACTTCGGCGGTAATGAAGAGTTTCTGCGCGAGCGCGGCGTGGAGGTTGAACTACTCGACCACAAGGATTGTATCGAACTCATGGGCAAGCTGATCAGGGAAAAGCCCGAGTTGTGGAATGAAGATATCGGCGTGGAATAAGTTTACTTCCTCCTCCCCAGCCAAACGCCAAACCCGACCACACCACACGCGGCCAGTTGCATCATGGTCATACTTTCACCGAGTATGAGCCAGCCTGAGACAAGCGCTACTGGTGAGACGAGGTTGATGGACAGAGCGGCCTTTCCGGCGGGCATCATGGTCATCGCCATATTGTAGAGGCCGAATGCGCCCAGCGTAACAAACAGGCCGAGATACCCGACTGCTACCCATGCACTCATGGGGATGGCAGCCAGCGGTTGCGGACCAGCCACAAAAACTCCCGGCAGAAAAAACACTGCCCCGCCTACGCATTGCATCCCTGTCAGCCACCATGTGGAGTAGCGGACTGAAACCCGTTTCATGACCACCATGTAGATGGCAGCACTCACCATGGCACCCACTGCGAGCAGATTGCCGAGGACAGGATTGGGCGCTGTGGCATCAGCCGAACCGCCAAAAGATAACCAAACCACGCCACCTATGGAAACCAAAAGGCCAACCCCGCCCATGAATGACAGGGGTTCCTTGAGGATGGCCCACGCACCTGCGGCCACCAGCAGCGGCACCAGCGCTGAGATCATCCCGGCCTGCGATGAAGTGGTCAGACTGATGGCGTATCCTTCGAACAAAAAGTAGAGGCACGGCTGCATCAGGCAGAGAAAGCCGAGCACTCTCCAGTCGCCCTTTCGGTATTGCGGCGCGGGGATTCGTTTACGGATAATCAGCACAACCAGTGACGCCAGTGCCATGCGCAACCAGATCACGGTCATGGGGGCAAATCCAGTCAACGCCGCTTTGGTCGCCACAAAAGAAGTGCCCCAGAGCACGACCGCCCCGGCCAGGCAGAGCGGCGCGAGAAGCCACGTATTGTTTTCGATGGCTACAGCCGCAGAAGTATTCTCAGTTCCCATAGTGTCTCCGGTAATAATGTCAGGGGGACAATGCAGGGAAGCAGAGTGAAGATATTGTACGAAATTGCGGAAGCGTATTATTCGGCAGGATTGGTCGTCTTCTGATACTGACGCGGCGTCGCCCCGGTATATTGCTTGAACACGCGGGAGAAATGACTCTGGTCCACAAACCCCGCTTCGACTGCGGCCCGGCTGATAGCCATGCCATCTGCCAGGAGTTTTTTCCCGAGATCCACACGAAGCTGATTTTGGTAGGCATGGGGCGGCAAGCCTGTGGCATCCTGAAACACACGCAACAGATGGTACCGACTCAGGTGCGCCACTTCGGAGAGAGTGTCCAAGCTGACTTTTTTGGTAAGGTTCGCGGCAAGATGGGCCTTGGTTCGCTGAACGGCTCCGTCATTTTCAGAAAGGTCGGCAGCAGCACCAAGTTCAGCATACCGCGCTATGAGGTCGGCCAACCCTTGAATGAAGAGCGTTTCTTTTTCCAACCTGTCCCCGCCGTCGATAATAACCTGATGCAATATGCGCCAATGAGCGAGCATGTCCGGGTCGTCCACAACAGGGTTTGGGAACACAACCATTCCCACCTTTCGTTTACACACTTCTTCAGCGACAGAGATCAGCCATGAATCATCCACGTAGAACATGCGGTAGGCCATGTTGGAACCTGGATCAGGGTTACACGCATGCGCCACACCGGACCCGACCAACACCATCTGGCCGCTCTCGGCAGCATACTGTTTGCCTTCAAGGTAAAATGTCGTCCGGCCCGACTCGATAAACCCGATGGAGAAAGCAGCGTGAGTATGATTGCGAAATGCTTCCTCATGGTATTCAGAGTAACGCACCTCGACGCCCGGCAGGTCCGGGTCGCGCCAGAATTGTACATCAGTATTGGTTGGAGTCTTGCCCATGGCTGCAATGATATGGTCGGTCCGACATCAAGTCAACAAAGACAATATGCCTCTCAGATTGGGGACAACCCGCAATCTAACAGGTTGTTGAGAAAGGTTCGAGTGCAAGGCGCAAGGATTCTGCAGGGCCGAAGCGTATTCCGATACGCGAGGGTCTGCAGAATTCGCAGCAACGCAGCAATCGGGCCTTTATCAGCAGCCTGATAGGTATTATAAGCCCCTCGGCTTGACGCACCTTTTCTGCTAGGCTGCCTCTATGATTGACACGACCGACCTCACCACACGCCCTATTCCCACCGTAATTCGCCAGGTAGCTGTCCCTGCCAGCGTGGGTTTTTTCTTTCACACCATGTTCAATGTGGTGGATACATGGTGGGCTGGACGCATCGACACCGAGGCCATCGCGGCGCTCGCACTCTCGCTGCCGGTCTATTTCATCATTACATCACTGGCGAGCGGCATCGGCACCGGTTCCACGGCGCTCATGGGCAGTGCGCTCGGGGCAAAAGATCGCAAACAAGCCTCACTCATCGCCGTACAAATGCTCGGATTCGGTGTTATCCTCAGTATAGTGCTCGCCTGGTTCGGCCTGACATTCTCCCCCGCCATATTCAGCTGGCTTGGCGCGGAGGGACCGTATCTTGAGACCTGCCTCGCCTACATGAACCCGATTTTCGCCTGCAATATCGCTACTGTTTTTCTGTATCTTTTC
>JAFLJT010000101.1 GCA_022712855.1 Pseudodesulfovibrio sp.
GCAGTCGCTCATGGAATTCTCCGGCGCATGTGCCGGTTGCGGCGAGACCCCGTACGTCAAGGTGCTGACCCAGCTCTTCGGCGAACGTATGATCATCGCCAACGCCACTGGTTGCTCCTCCATCTGGGGTGCATCCGCTCCTTCCACTCCTTACTGCACCAACGCTGACGGCCACGGCCCGGCATGGGGTAACTCCCTGTTCGAGGACGCCGCAGAGTTCGGTTTCGGTCTCGAAATGGGCGTCAACAATCGCCGCGCTCGTCTTGCCGAACTGTGCAAGCAGGCGCTGGCCGACGGCGCGAATGGCGACGTTCGCAGCGCTCTGGAAGGCTGGCTCGCTAATAAGGATGACGCCGCAGAGTCCGAGATTGCAGGCAATGCACTCAAAGACGCGCTGAATGGTTTCTCCGGCGATGTTCTCCTCGACGAGATATCCGCCATGGACGACCTGTTCACCAAGAAATCCGTCTGGATCTTCGGCGGTGACGGCTGGGCCTACGACATCGGTTTCGGCGGCGTGGATCACGTCATCGCATCCGGCAAGGACGTCAACATCCTGGTCATGGATACCGAAGTCTACTCCAACACAGGTGGTCAGTCCTCCAAAGCAACGCCGCTCGGCTCCATCGCCAAGTTCGCCGCTGCTGGTAAAGGCACTGGCAAAAAAGATCTGGGCCGCATGGCAATGACCTACGGCTACGTCTATGTCGCCTCCGTCGCCATGGGCGCGGACAAGCAGCAGATGATGAAGGTGTTCAAGGAAGCCGAGGCTTACAACGGACCGTCCCTGATCATCTGTTACGCCCCGTGCATCAATCAGGGCATCAAGAAGGGTATGGGCAAGACTCAGCTCGAACAGAAGCTGGCCGTTGATTCCGGTTACTGGCCGCTCTATCGCTACAATCCCGAACTCACCGAGCAGGGCAAGAACCCGTTCATTCTGGAGTGCAAGGCTCCCGACGGAAGTTTGCAGGAATTCCTGTCCGGCGAGAACCGCTACGCCATGTTGGAACGCTTCCACCCGGAACTTTCCAAGGCATTCCGTGAAAAGATCGAGAAAGATTACACCGACCGTTTCGCCATCCTGTCCCATCTGGCCGATGCTGATTTCAGCAAGCCTGAGAATGATGAAGGTGACGCGTGTGATGCCGGTGTATCAGCCGAAAGCCCCGGCTCTGGTGAGCCCTGTGACGACGGTAGATAAACAATAGAAGTCCGCGCGGGGCAGGGCATTTGCGGAGGCTTCTGTCTGGCCTTACCCCGCGCTTTTATTTAATCTCGAAAGAGGCTGGGGTCTCTTTCGAATAAGGAGGAATGGTTCGATGTATACTTTAATGGCTCTTGCGCCGATTTTAACGGTCTTCTTTTTCCTGGTAATACTACGCTGGCCTGCTAAAAAAGCCATGCCTCTGGCACTTGTTGTAGTTACCATTCTGGCATTTTTTGTCTGGCAGGTATCCGGTACGGTTATCGCCGCGTCCATCATTCAGGGTGTTGCTATCTGTATAGCTATTCTGTGGATCGTCTTTGGCGCATTGTTCATGCTTAACACCTTGACGAATAGCGGAGCCCTCGCGACCATTCGCGCCGGTTTCATGAACATCACACCTGACCGTCGCATCCAGGCCATAATCATCGCATGGTGTTTCGGTGCCTTCATCGAGGGCGCAGCCGGCTTCGGTACCCCCGCCGCTGTTTGTGCCCCGCTGCTTATGGCACTGGGTTTCCCCGCCATGGGCGCTGTTACCGTTGCTCTGATCATTCAGTCCACCCCGGTTACTTTCGGTGCTGTTGGTACTCCCATTCTGGTCGGTGTTAAAACCGGTCTGGATAACCCGATCGTTCACGAAATTCTGGGCCGCAACGGCATTGCCTTCATGGACTATATCTTCGAGATCGGCGCCACCGCTGCTCTGGTTCACGGTATCATAGGTACCCTGATTCCGGTCTTCCTGGCCGTTATCCTGACTCGCTTCTTCGGTAAGGAAAAGTCCATTAAGCGCGGCCTCGAAGTGCTGCCTTTCGGTATCTTCGCCGGTCTGGCATTCACTATTCCTTACTACCTGGTTGCACGGTACCTCGGCCCTGAATTCCCGTCCCTGATTGGTGGCCTTGTTGCTCTGACTCTGGTCACACTCGCTGCCAAGAACAACTTCCTGACCCCCAAGAACTCTTGGGACTTTGACGATCGCGAAAATTGGCCCAAGCACTGGATGGGTACATGGGAACCCAAGTTTGCTGCTGCTCCTGAGCACATGACTCTGGTCAAGGCATGGTCTCCTTACGTTCTGGTTGGCGTATTCCTTGTCCTGTCCCGCAAGGTTGCATGGATCAAGAGTGCTTTGGTTTCCGTCTCCATTCCCGTTACTGACTTGTTCGGTACTGGCATCGGTTACGCTATCAAGCCTCTGTATGTTCCCGGCTTCATCTTCGTCTTGGCCATTGCATGTGCCTTCTTCATCCAGCGGATGAAGTTTGATGCCCTGAAGTCTGCCGCAAACAGCGCTTTCAAGACGACCGTTCAGGCATCCTTCGCTCTTGGCTTCGCCATCCCGATGGTTCGCGTGTTCATCAACTCTGGTGGAAAGTTCAACGCTTCCGGTCTGGAATCCATGCCGCTGGAACTGGCAAACGGCGTCGCCGCCATCGCTGGTACCGCTTGGACTGGTCTGGCTGCCGTCATCGGCTCCATGGGCGCATTCATCGCTGGCTCGAACACCGTGTCCAACATGATGTTCTCACTGTTCCAGTTCGGTGTTGCTTCCCAGATTGACGTACCTCAGTCTATCATCGTAGCCCTTCAGGCTGTCGGTGGTGCTGCTGGTAACATGATCACTGTTCACAACGTCGTCGCCGCAGCCGCGGTTGTTGGCCTGATGGACCGTGAAGGTGAGATCATTCGTAAGACCCTGATCCCGCTGTTCTACTACCTGGTCATGGCTGCCATCATCGGTACAGTCATGGTCGCATCAGGTTGGGGCACCGTCCTCAAGTAAGTGTGTTATTGATAGAACGCGAAAGTAAGTAAATAGGGGGGAGAGTTTGTTCTCTCCCCCCGTTCAGATAAAGAAAAAATTTCAAGGAGAATGGTAATGGGTGCTGAAAAGCTCATCAAAGATTTCGAGGCCATCGTCGGTGCCGAAAATGTAATGTCCAGCGAGACTGACCGCCACGCCTACTCTTATGATGCGGCAGTACTCGACCCCGTTGTACCCGCATTGGTTGTCCGGCCTGATACAAGCGAAGCGCTTGGTTTGACGACCAAACTGTGTAACGAACACGGTATTCCCCTCACCGTTCGCGGTGCAGGAACCAATCTTTCCGGGGGAACTATCCCCCATCCCGGCGGCGTTGTTGTCCTGACCAACGGCCTCAATCGTATCCTCGAAATCAATGAGGAAGACATGTACGCCGTGGTCGAACCCGGTGTTGTCACCGCCACATTCGCCGCCGCTGCCGCCAAAAAAGGGTTGTTTTATCCTCCCGATCCGGGCAGCCAGACCGTCTCCACTCTCGGTGGTAACGTGGCTGAAAACGCTGGTGGCCTGCGCGGCCTCAAGTACGGTGTCACCAAAGATTATGTCATGGGTATGGATTTCTGGGACGTCAACGGCGAGCTGATCAAGACCGGTTCCCGCACAGTGAAATGTGTTACCGGGTACAACCTCGCTGGCCTCATGGTCGCTTCCGAAGGCACACTCGGTGTGTTCGACAAGATCATCCTGAAGCTCGTTCCCCCGGCACAGGCCGCCAAATCCATGATGGCAATTTTCCCCTCCATGAAGGCCGCGTCCGAGACCGTTGCTGCGATTATCGCCAACAAGATCGTGCCTGCCACATTAGAGATGATGGACAACTTCACCATCCGCGCAGTTGAGAAATTCCGTGGTGCAGGCCTGCCTGTTGACGCGGCCGCTCTCCTTCTTATCGAGGTGGACGGCCACCCGGCACAGGTTGAAGACGAAGCCGCCATCGTTGAAAAGATTTGTAAGGCCAATGGCGCCACTGAACTCAAGGTTGCCAAAGACGCTGCCGAACGCGATGCCGTTTGGCAGGCTCGTCGTGATGCATTGCCTGCACTGGCAAAGCTCAAGCCTACCTGTGTGCTTGAAGACGCCACGGTCCCGCGTTCCAAGATTCCTGCAATGATCGAGGCTCTGGAAGATATTTCCAAGAAGCTCGACCTGACCATCGGTACCTTCGGCCACGCCGGAGACGGCAACCTGCATCCGACCATCCTCACGGACAAACGTGACAAGGCGGAGTGGGCGCGCGTTGAAAAGGGTATCGACATGATCTTTGACAAGGCACTCGCCATGGGCGGCACACTGTCCGGCGAACACGGCATTGGTTTGGCCAAGGCCAAGTACCTTGAGCAGGAAACGTCTCGCGGCACTCTCGAATATGCCCGCCGCATGAAGTCCGTCCTCGATCCCAAGGGTATCCTCAACCCCGGTAAGATTCTCAGCCTTCAGGACCTGGGTTAGGAGAGACCATGGCTGATATTAAAAAACTCGCAGAATTGTTCAAGGAGCTGGACGACCAGCTTGTAGGCTGCATGAAGTGCGGCATGTGCCAGGCGGTCTGCCCGGTCTTCGGTCAGACTGGCCGTGAAACAGATGTCACACGCGGCAAGCTCGCCCTGCTGGACGGCCTTGCCAACGAGATGCTCACCGATGCGGAAGGTGTTAACGAGCAGCTCAACCGTTGCCTGCTCTGTGGTACCTGCCAATCCAACTGCCCCAGTGGTGTGAAGATCATGGACATTTTCCTGAAAGCCCGAGCCATCATGACCGGGTACTTCGGATTGTCTCCGATCAAACAGGCTATTTTTCGTGGCCTGCTGTCCAACCCGAAACTCTTCAACTCTCTTATGGGTATGGGCTCCAAGTTTCAGGGGCTGTTCACCAAAAAAGTGGACGACCTGCTCGGTTCTTCCTGTGCGCGTTTTAATGCGCCCGTCATCAAGGACCGTCATTTCAACACCCTTGCAGCCAAACCTCTGCACAAGATCGTACCGGAAATGGATTCCCCGGCTGGCTCAAGTGGCCTCAAGGTCGCTTTCTACACCGGCTGTGTCATCGACAAGATCTTCCCGCACATTGGTGAAGCAGTTCTGGATGTCCTCAACCGTGAAGGCGTCGGCGTTTACCTGCCTGCCAACCAGGCGTGTTGCGGCATCCCGGCCCTCGCCAGCGGCGACACAAAGACCTTTGATAAACTGGTCGCACACAACATTAGATTGTTCGTGGAAGGCGATTTCGACTACCTGATCACCGCCTGCGCCACCTGTACCGCGACGCTTAAAGAGTTGTGGCCCAGAATGTTCTCCGGCGATTCCTCGCTGAAGTACGATATCGAACAGCTTGAAAAGAAGACCATGGATATCAGTCAGTTCCTCGTGGATGTTCTGAAATTGGAACCCATCGAAGGCAACGGCGACAGGACGGTCACCTATCACGATCCCTGCCATTTGAAGAACTCCCTTGGTGTCACCTCCCAGCCCCGGGCAATGATCCAGGCCGCTGGTTGTACCTTCAAGGAAATGGACGAAGCAGGCACCTGCTGCGGTTGTGGCGGTAGCTTCAACATCGCCCACTACGACCTGTCCAAGAAGATCGGCTCTCGCAAAGCTGAAAATATCATGAACTCCGGCGCACAAACGCTGGCTACCAGCTGCCCCGCCTGCATGCTCCAAATCACCGACATGCTGTCTCAGAAAGAGGCTGGCATGGACGTAAAACACGTCATCGAGCTTTATGCTGACGGGCTGTGCAAATAGCCGCCGCTTAGCAAGGAAACTATAATGTCCAAGAACCTTTACGTATCGACAACCGAGGAGCGCAGCGGCAAATCCGCTGTGGTCCTCGGCGTCATGCAGATGCTCCTTCGGGACCTTCGCAAAGTTGCCATTTTCCGGCCCATCATCAATGATCCCGGCAAAGACAATCAGGACCATGACATCGACTTGATTATCAATCATTTCAAGTTGTCCATTCCCTACGAAGACACGTATGCCTACACCCTCAAGCAGGCTCGCGAGTTGATCAACTCCGGCCAGCACGCCTTGGTTCTTGAGAATATTCTCAAGAAATACAAAGCCCTTGAGGAACAGTATGACTTCGTTCTGTGCGAAGGAACCGACTTTAAAGGTAAAGACCCGGCATTTGAGTTTGATCTCAATGCGGATATCGCTGCCAACATCGGCGCACCCATGTTGGTGGTCACTTCCGGTCGTGAAAAGACACCTGATGAAATCGTCAGCTTGTCGCAGACCACGCTGGATACGCTGGCAGAGAAGGGCGTTGATTTTGTGGCCTGTGTGGTCAACCGCGCCCCCGAAGGCATGACCGACGAAATGGTCAGCCACATCGAGTGCAAAGTTCGTAAAGAATCTATGCCCGTGTACACCATTCCTGAGAATGAAGCGCTGGGTAAGCCGACCATTGGCGACGTGAAACGCTGGCTCGATGCAGATGTGCTTTACGGACACAGCGGCCAGCAGGGATTGGTGGACAACTATGTTGTTGCGGCCATGCAGATTGGAAATTTTCTGGAATACATTGATTCCGGCAGCCTGATCATAACCCCCGGAGATCGCTCAGATATCATTCTTTCAAGCCTCGCATCCCGGCTGTCCACATCATACCCTGATATCTCTGGTATCGTGCTCACTGGCGGGCTGCCCGTTTCCACCAACGTGCACAAGCTCATCGAGGGCTGGACTGGCGTTCCCATTCCGATCCTTTCAGTCAAGGGACACACCTACCAGACCGTGCAGGAACTCAATCGCCTCTATGGCCGTATCGAGTCCGATGACGATCAGCGGATCGCCACCGCTCTTGGTGGATTCGCCCAGCATGTTGACGTCCATGAGTTGCGTAAACGGGTCATTGAAAAACGCTCCACCAGGGTCACTCCCAAGATGTTCGAATACTCTCTGGTCGACAAGGCGTCGCGCAACAAGCAGCGCATCGTCCTGCCGGAAGGTTCCGGCGAACGAGTGCTCCGCGCGGCGGACATCCTGCTCCGTCGTAATGCCGCAGAGATCATTCTGCTCGGCCGCGAGGATGAGATCAGGACCAAGGCATCCACCTATGGTGTGGATATTTCCGGTGCAGAAATTATCGATCCATCCGAGTCGGAATTGCTCGATCTGTTTGCCGAGGAGTACCTCGAATTGCGCAAACACAAGGGCATAATCGCCGACGTGGCATGGGATCGCATGGCTGACCCCACGTATTTTGGTACCATGATGGTTCACAAAGGATATGCAGACGGCATGGTTTCCGGTTCGGTGACCACCACTGCCCAGACCATCCGCCCGGCCTTCGAGTTTGTGAAGACCAAGCCCGAAAGCACCATCGTCTCCTCCGTTTTTCTCATGTGTCTCAAGGACCGCGTGTTGGTCTACGGCGATTGTGCCGTCAACACCAATCCCAATGCGCAGCAGTTGGCAGAGATTGCCATCAGCGCTGCCGAGACCGCAAAACTCTTCGGTGTTGAGCCCAAGGTCGCACTGCTCAGCTACTCCACTGGCTCCTCCGGAAAGGGTGAGGATGTGGAGAAAGTGACCAAGGCCGCCGAGATCGCTCAAGAGCTGATCAAGGAGCGTGGGCTGGACTTCCCCATCGAGGGACCGCTTCAGTACGACGCCGCCGTGGACCCGGATGTCGCCAAGGTCAAACTGCCTGATTCCAATGTGGCAGGACAGGCAACGGTCTTCATCTTCCCGGATCTCAATACTGGCAACAATACATATAAGGCCGTACAGCGTGCCGCCAATGCCGTGGCTATCGGCCCTATTCTTCAGGGTCTGAACAAGCCGGTCAACGATTTGTCTCGCGGCTGTACCGTTCCTGACATCGTCAACACCGTGGTTATCACGGCCATTCAGGCGCAAGCTGAGAAGGGCGAATAAATGAAAGTTCTCGTAATCAATTCCGGTAGTTCTTCTATCAAATACCAGCTGCTCGACATGGACACAGATACCGTGCTCGTTAACGGCCTTGTCGAACGGATCGGTGACGAAAAGGGTGACCTGACCAATAAGGCATTCCCCGGCACCGATAAGCAGGTTGTTACCAAAATGGTGCAGCCCATCCCGGATCACAATACGGGTATGCGTCTGGCCATCGAACTCATCGCCCATCCGGAAAAGGGTGTCATCAGCGACATGAGCGAGATCGGCGCAGTGGGGCATCGTGTTGTCCATGGCGGCGAAGATTTTCATCAGCCCACCATCATTACCGACGAAGTGATCGCCGCCATTGAGGCAAATGTGCCGCTGGCACCGCTGCACAACCCGGCGAATCTGGACGGCATTCGTGTCGCCATGGAACTGTTCCCCGGCGTGCCGCAGGTGGCTGTTTTCGATACCGCTTTCCATCAGACTATTCCGGCGCACGCTTACATGTATGCGCTTCCTTATGAACTTTACGAAAAGGATCGTGTGCGACGTTATGGTTTCCACGGAACATCCCACAAATTCGTGGCTGGCGAATGTGCTCGCATTCTGGACAAAAATTTGGGTGATCTAAATTGTATCACCGTGCATCTCGGTAACGGCTGCTCCATGACCGCCGTTGAAAACGGAAAGAGTGTCGATACTTCCCTCGGCATGACACCGCTTGAGGGCCTGGTCATGGGCACCCGCTCCGGTGACGTGGACCCCGCTATCCATACCTTCCTCTCTCGGAATAAAGGTATGGATATCGAGGCTATCGATACCATGCTCAACAAGGAATCCGGCCTCAAGGGACTGTGCGGCATGAACGATATGCGCGACATCCATGATGCCATCGAGAAGGGTAACGAACTCGCCAAACTCGCCCTTGATGTGCAGACCTACCGGAACCGGAAATATATCGGCGCTTACATGGCCGTACTCGGTCGGGTGGACGCCATCGTTTTCACCGCTGGTATCGGTGAGAATGACGACATAGTTCGTCGCGAGTCTGTGAAAGGGCTCGAATGTTTTGGCGTTAAAATCGATGCCGAAGTCAATGCTCAACGCGCAAAAGAGCCCCTGAAAATCAGCACTGATGACAGTTCAGTAGCGGTCTGGGTTATTCCAACCAATGAAGAACTCGCCATCGCACGTGAGACCAAGAATATCTTACAGTAACAGATCGACCGTTGCGGGTGGTTCGTAGGAGCCTGCGGTCAATATCATACAAAAATGGAGGTGGAGACTATGTCAGCCACACAAGAACTTGTTCAGAAATTTACCGAGAAAGCAGAGCTGGTTTCAGCGTTTGTCACCACGGTTTCCAGTGAAGATGAAGCGTTCAAATATGTCATCGACTTGTGCGACAAAAAGGACGCCTGCCAGCTCCTGATGTCCGGGTGTGAACGCGATCTGTCTGATAAGGCGGAAGCGTTGTGCGACACCAAACAGCAGAAGATCATCGCCGCTCCCGGCCAGAAAAAAGGCTTCTACAAAGAGTTGGCAACGCTGTCGAAAAAGGCTGGCTTCGAATGTATCGATTCCGGTATGCGCGACCATCTGGCTGGCATCGACATCGGCGTGACATATGCTGAATACGGCATCGCCGAAACGGGTACTCTGATGATCGATTGCCCGAGCGAAGAGCTTCGCCTTGCGACCATGATCAGCGAATACCACGTCTGTATTCTGCCGAAATCAAAGATCAAAAAAGACAGCTATGCGGTCGAGAAAATGATGCTCACCCGCATGAAGAAGACGCCCAATTACATGGCGTATGTCACTGGTGCCAGCCGTACGGCGGATATCGAGCGCGTCCTCGCCCTCGGTGTCCATGGCCCCCTCGAACTGCACATCTTGCTTCTGGAGGACTAGTCATGCAGAAAGCCAAAAATCTGAAAGAATACCGTGAAGAGCTGCGCGAGTCCCTTGATAACGACTTCCTGCGCACCACACTTGATAATTTTGCCATCGCCTATAAAGCCGGACGCGCCAATGCCTTCAAGGACATGGACGTCAAAGAGCTGATCAATGAAATCGCCTGCTCAAAGGACGAAGCCGGGGCTAATGCCGACGCGTTGTACAAGGAATTCAAAGAGAACGCCGAGGCCGCTGGTATCCATGTGCACTATGCCAAGGATGGCGACGAAGCCAACCGGATCATCGCGCAGATTGCCAAAGACACCAATTGCAAGAAGATCGTTAAATCCAAGTCCATGACCGCTGAGGAAACACTCCTCAACCATGATCTGGAAGCCGCTGGACTGGAAGTCACCGAGACTGACCTTGGCGAATGGATCATCCAGTTGCGCCACGAAGGTCCGTCCCACATGGTCATGCCCGCCATCCATCTTTCTCGTTATCAGGTGGGAGAGCTTTTCTCCGACGTCACTGGCAAGAAACAGGACAGCGACATCGACAAGCTGGTCAAGGTCGCACGCCGCGAACTTCGCCAAAAGTACGTTGACGCCGACATGGGCATCACCGGAGCCAACTTCGCCGTCGCAGAAACTGGCGGTATCGGGCTGGTCACCAACGAAGGTAACGCCCGTCTGTGTTCAACGCTGCCCCGTGTGCACGTCGCTCTCATGGGCCTCGATAAATTACTGCCCAAGCTGCATGACGCTTTGCGTATCCTGAAAGCTCTGCCCCGGAACGCCACAGGCCAGCAGATCACGTCCTACGTGACATGGATTACTGGTGCCAACGAGTGCGCTTCTGCCGAAGATGGCAAGAAGGAAATCCACTACGTCATGCTCGACAATGGTCGGTCCGAACTCATCAAGGACCCGCTGTTCTCTCAGGTTAACCGCTGTATCCGTTGTGGCGCGTGTGCCAACGTCTGTCCGGTCTACCGCCTCGTCGGCGGCCACAAGATGGGGCACATATATATCGGTGCCATCGGCCTGATCCTGACCTATTTCTTCCATGGCAAAGACAAGGCCAAGAACCTTGTCCAGAACTGTATCAACTGCGAAGCGTGCAAGGATGTTTGCGCTGGTGGCATTGATCTGCCGCGTCTCATCAAAGAGATTCACGCCCGCATTCTGGAAGAGGACGGCCACCCGCTGCCTAACATGTTGTTGGGTAAGGTCTTGAAGAACCGCAAGCTCTTCCACGGACTACTGCGAGCAGCCAAATGGGGCCAGAAGCCTGTGGCGGAAAAGGACGGTTTCATTCGTCACCTGCCCCTGATCTTCTCTAAGGAACACAGCTTCCGCGCACTGCCGACCATCGCCGAGACACCGTTCCGCGACTGGTGGAAAGACAACAAGCCCCATGTCGAAAAGCCTAAGCATCGCGTGGCCCTGTTCTCCGGTTGCGTGCAGGACTTTGTTTACCCCGAGCAGATGGCAGCAGCGGTCAAGGTCTTCGCGGCCAACGACGTTGCCATGGAATATCCCATGGAACAGTCCTGCTGCGGCCTGCCTGTCCAGATGATGGGCGAGATGAAGACTTCGAAAGAGGTCGCCATACAGAATCTGCGCGCTTTTGAACTGGGCGCATACGACTATATAATCACCCTGTGTGCTTCCTGTGCCGGACACCTCAAGCACAACTACCCGAAACTGGTCATGGATAAGCCCGCTTTGAAACTCAAGGCTGACGAGTTCGCGTCCAAGGTCATCGATTACTCCTCCTTCGTGCATGATGTGCTCAAGGTTGAGGAGAAAGATTACAAGAAGGTCGACACCAAGGCGACGTACCATGCGCCATGTCACCTCTGCCGTGGGCTGGACGTTCACGAAGCTCCCCGCAAGCTCATTGAGACAGGCGGTATGGAGTACGTGGAATGCTCCGAAGAAGAAGTCTGCTGCGGATTTGGCGGCACCTTCTCCATGAAGTTCCCGGAACTCTCCGCCGAATTGCTGAGCAATAAGCTGAACAATGTCGAGGAGACCGGAGCCGAAGTCCTCCTGACCGATTGCCCCGGTTGCATCATGCAGCTACGCGGCGGTCTCAAGACCAGAGGGTCCAAAGTCAAGGTTCAGCATATCGCTGAAATCATGGCGGAAAACACGAAGTAATTCACTCACTATAGACAACATGAGGCTCTCAGAAGGTTAGGACCGCAATCCATTGTAGCATTAAGCCACACTTCCTCCGAGACACCATGCCTCCATGTAGGTTCCCCATCCGTCGGGGATGGGGAACCGTATAAAAATCAGCATCAGACCATCTCATGAGGTGAAGCATGTCCAAAGCTTCCGGTCTTACCTTGCGCCTATTTATCGGCCTCTATTCAGGAACCTTC
>JAFLJT010000350.1 GCA_022712855.1 Pseudodesulfovibrio sp.
TCAAGCGCCACACCGCTCGCTGCTGCCGTTGGGGCAGGCTTTGCGGCCGCAATAGCCCTTGCCGGAGCGGCAGGAGCCTTCCTGGTCGAGAACGAATTCGCGCCAAGGTTTGAAGCCTCATGGGCACCGAGCTTGAAGAACCGAATGGCTTGTTGCAATTGCACAGCCTGGCTCGACAACTCTTCGGATGTAGAGGCAACTTCCTCGGATGCGGAAGCATTCTGCTGGATAACCTTATCCAATTCCTGAATGGCCCTGTTAACCTGTTCTCCGCCCTCGCTCTGCTGATTACTGGCAGCGGCGATTTCCTGTACCAATTCCGCCGTCTTCTGGATATCTGGGACAATTTGTCCGAGCAGATCGCCAGCTTCTTCGGCCACTTGCACACTAGAGATGGACAGTTCACTGATTTCCGAAGCGGCAGTACCAGAACGCTCTGCCAGCTTGCGAACCTCAGCAGCAACAACGGCAAATCCCTTACCATGCTCACCTGCGCGGGCAGCCTCAATAGCGGCATTAAGCGCCAGCAAGTTGGTCTGACGGGCAATCTCCTCGACAATGAGAATCTTGTCCGCGATTTGCTTCATGGCCTCGACGGTCTTGGATACGGCCAGACCACCCCTTTCGGTGTCATCAGCCGCCTTGTTGGTCATCTTATCTGTGGTCTGGGCATTCTCTGCATTTTGCTCAATGGACGATGTCATCTCTTCCATGGAGGCTGAAACCTCTTCAACACTGGAAGCCTGTTCAGTTGCTCCCTGAGACAGTTCGATGGCAGACGCGGCCAGCTCTTCACTGCCCGCAGCCACCTGTTCACTGGCAGAAGTCACGTCGCCGACAACTCGCCTTAGCGCCACAAGCATGTTGGACATGGCCTGCGTCAACTGCCCCACTTCATCTTCACTGCGTACGGTAATATCTCGACTGAGGTCGCCCTTGGCCATAAGATTGGAAACAACCACAGCTTCTTCAAGAGGCTGCACCATGCTGCGAATAACCACCACGACAACCAGAAGAATGAGGCCCATACCAATGATGGTAGGAATCAGAATCTGCCAACGGAGGGAGGATATCTGGGCGTCAACGTCATCAACGTAGATGCCACTACCGACAATCCATCCCCAAGGCTTGTAGAGCTTTACGTAGGAAATCTTGTCCTGAGGAGCATCCGCACCGGGCTTGGGCCACATGTAGGGTACAAAACCTTCGCCACTCTTCTTGCTTACTTGGGCCATTTCAATAAACAGCTTCTTGCCATTTGGATCCTTGACGCCACTGACATCCTTGCCATCCAAAGCAGGCTTGATCGGATGCATGATCATGTTTGGTCCCAGATCATTGATCCAATAGTAGTTACCACCCATATACCGAATGGCCTTGACCGCAGCCTTAGCCTGGGCCTGAGCGTCTTCCTTGCTCAAGGTACCACTGGATTCGAGTCCGCCATAATATGCTACGATGGAATATGCAGTTTCAACGGCACTCTTGGTCGCGGTCCGCTTCTCGTCCATCAAAGAATCACCGACCACCGGGATAAAATACCCAAGCAGGCCGAGCAAAACCAGGAACACAGCAGAAAGGAAAAGACTCAAAATCTTTGTTCTCATTCCT
This sequence comes from Pseudodesulfovibrio sp., assembly GCA_022712855.1. Taxonomy (GTDB): domain Bacteria; phylum Desulfobacterota; class Desulfovibrionia; order Desulfovibrionales; family Desulfovibrionaceae; genus Pseudodesulfovibrio. The sequence goes on from JAFLJT010000350.1 coordinate 1,612, forward strand.
AAATCACGAAACCGCTTCATGGGCCACCTCCGAATTTATTGCAAATTTATCAAATAGTTACGGATATCTCCCCCCATAACTATTTCCACTCATACTTAATACTGCCACAAAATAGGGCTAATAGGTATGATAATAGTATGTTTTTCTACATAATATCCCCAATAAGCCATGGGAGATAACAGCCAGAACGGCCAAAAAAACAGTCCGTCAGTGCATATTATTTGGCGGGGATTGCCGGAGTAGTCGGATTGCCCGTCAGGGCAAGCTGTGCTAAGAACGCGACCTCCAAGGGAACAACAGGGAGTTACCATCATGAGTGATCTGAAAAAAATGTATACGACGTTGCAGCAGGATCCGTTTCCAGCTGATCTGAAATTGACATTGGGCGACCAGGAGCTGACTTTCAAGAAACGCACCTGGGAAATTGACGGCGAGACCAAGGGACTGCGCTACGGCGAAAATCCCGACCAACCCGCCGCACTTTACGAACCAGTTGAAGGTACCCTCGAAGTCGGTGGCGTCAAATTCATCGGCGCAGGCCAGGGGCTCGTCTCCGCACTGACCGAAGATCACATGCTCCAGGCTGGCAAACATCCCGGCAAAACAAATCTCACGGATGTCGACAACGCCCTGAACATTCTTCAGTACCTCTCTGCCAAGCCAGCCGCACTCATTCTCAAGCATAACAACCCCTGCGGTGCCGCCTGGACCGACGAAGGTGTAGCCGTGGCTTTCAAACGCGCCTTTGAAGCCGACCGTATCGCCGCTTTCGGTGGCGCTGTTGTTGTCAACCGCACACTGGACCTCGCCACAGCCGAGCACATCAGCTCAGTATACGTTGAAGTGGTTGCCGCTCCGGCATTCGATGCTGATGCACTCGCTCTGCTCAAGAAGAAAAAGAACGTGCGTATCCTCCAGATTCCCGGCATCACCGAGCTGGAAAGCCTCACGCAGACACCTTTTCTGGATATCAAATCTTTGTCCGACGGCGGCATGGTATTGCAGTTCTCTTTCCGCAACGCCATCCTCAAGGCGGACGATTTCATCCCGGCCAAGGCAGAGAAAGATGGTAATGTATTTCTCGCGCGCACCCCGTCCAAGCAGGAAGCGGATGACCTCCTTTTCGCATGGGCCATTGAAGCGGGCGTGACTTCCAACTCCGTACTTTTCGTCCGCGACGGCGTCACCACTGCCATTGGCACTGGCGAGCAGGACCGCGTTGGCTGTGTGCTTCTGGCAACCACCAAGGCGTACATCAAATATGCGGATCGGCTGGCATCCAAGGAATTGGAAATGTCTCTGTTCGAATTGAAGCTGGCAGCCATCAAGGACCCGGAGATGAAGGCCAAGCTCGAAGATATCGAGAAACGCACCGCCGAAGCCAAGGGCGGCCTGCCCGGCTCCGTGGTTGTATCCGACGGTTTCTTCCCGTTCCGCGACGGCGTGGACCTGTGCATTGATCAGGGCGTCACCGCCATTGCACAGCCCGGCGGCTCCATCCGCGACTCGGAGATCATCACCGCAGTCAACGAAGCTGTCCCACATGTAGCCATGGTCTTCACAGGCCAGCGCTCATTTAAGCACTAGACAGAACGGCTAAACGAAATAAAGACTTCGCCGGACATCAGGTCCGGCGAAGTTTTTCTATATATTAAGGATTACGGTCGAGGGATTTGGATGAAACCTTACGGTAGCGCAGCTTCATGAAGAGTATGGATGCCGCAAGAATGAGCGTGATCGAATTGGCAAAGACTACGGCTATGGACCCCACAAGGTATCCATAGACAAGCCAGAGAATTACGCCAAGGCAGAGCAGCAGATACATTCGCAGCGAAATGTCATCCACCGACTTGGTGCGCCAGGTGCGCACGGCCTGCGGAATGAACGATGCTGTTGTACAGCAGCCTGCAATGATGCCGATTATTTCCATGGTTTCTCGTGTCATGGTTTCCCCTTACCCCGGCGTACTTACGCTGACAACTGTTTCGTGATACATGTCCACACACATCAGCACACACTCAGCACGCACAACATCGACTTCTAGGATAAAGTAGTAATACATGGCTAAAACCAGCGCACTCGGCCCTTCTGTCCGACCCGGAACCGTGGTGGAATTTATGCACGGCGACCAGCCCCAGCTCGCGTGGGTACTGGAAGAGGCATCCGGCAAGCTCAGAATCTGGTCCATTAACAAACGCGAAATGAAGATGCCCACAGCGCGCGTCCTGCCGTGGCATGGCCCAGTTCATAACAGCGAAGCTAACAAACAGGAAATTCAGGACATTCTGAACAAGCATCAGGAAAGTCGTGGTGAAATTCAGGCTGGTCTTGATGTCATGGAACTGTGGGAATTAGCACAGGGCGAACTCGAAACCGCCCCCCTGACGTGGTTCGCCGGATTGCTTTGGGAAGACGCCAGCCCTGATGAAGTCGCCGCCCTTGGCCGCGCTATGCTCACGGCCAAAACCCACTTCAAGTTCCGCCCCCCGAATTTCGAAATCTGGTCGGCCGAAAAGGTCGAGCTGAAAATGCAGCAAAAGGCCGAGGAGAAAGAGCGCGAAGCCGTCACTTCCACAGGCCAGACCGTCCTCAAAGAACTCTGGGAAGCCTATAATCAGGGGCGCAAACCCCGGTTGCCCGTCCTTGAGCCTGAACTCGCCGACAGCTTGAAGCGCATCCTCACCCGCAAAATAGGTGAAACGCTTGATGAAACCGAGCGCAGGATATGGACAGCCATCAGCAAAGGGTTGCCCGACCTCCAGCATCTCGCCCTGCTCCTCGCCCAGACATGGGGTGTTCTACCCGTCCATCACAACTACCTTCTGGACGAGGCCGAATTCGAGTGGGGAAACGAGTGGTCTGAATCCTTTGCCAATGAAATCAAAGATATAGAAGACACATTTTCTAATGACGTCGGAGACGAAGACCCGCTCACTTTTATCACCATCGATGCCATCACCACCAAGGATATCGACGACGCATTTCATATAGCTAAAGACGGTTCCGACTACGTTCTGTCCATCGCGCTGGCCCGTCCCGACATGCACTGGGACTTCGGCTCCCCGCTGGACAAGGCAGTCATGGGTCGTGCCACCAGCCTGTACTTGCCCGAAGGCACCACGCATATGATGCCTGAACAATTTGGCATCGGCTTATACAGCTTGCTGGCTGGTGAGAAACGCCCGACCATGATCGCGGAATTCCGTTTGGACAGCGAAGGCAAGCTGATGTCTGTCACACCGCGTATGGCGTGGACCACCACCAAGGCGAACGTCACCTACGAAGTTGCCGATGCCGCCATTAAAGATGGTACGGACGAATCGCTCGTTATCGCGCATTCCTTGGCAGAAAAGCTTGTACAGGGCCGCATTGAATCCGGCGCCTGCATCATTCGCAAGCCCGAGCCCGAGGTGACTGTCGAAGGTGAAGGTACACAAACGAAGGTGGATATTACCCTCAAGGAATCCAGCCCACGTTCCGAGTTGGTCATCAGCGAATTTATGATTCTCGCCAATTCCGCAATGGCAATTTGGGCCAAAGGCAACAACGTCCCGCTCCTGCATCGCACGCAGGACATCGCCCTGCCGCAGGAAGCCGCTGGTATTTTTACCGAGCCGACCGAGATCATGCGTGCTGTGAAACTCATGTTTCCGCCGCTCCTCGAAACGGCCCCCAAACGCCACGCAGCCCTTGGTGTTCCGGCCTATGCGCCGATCACCTCGCCTCTGCGCCGTTACACCGATTTCATTAACATGGCGCAGGTATGCAGCTTCCTTGAATCAGGCACTCCCCGCCTCGACAAGGACGAACTCAACACTTTGGCAACCCAGCTTGGTTTGCGCGTAAGAGCCGTCGGCGCAGTGCAGCGGTTCCGCCCTCGTTACTGGAAGCTCGTCTACCTCGCCAAACATCGTAAGCAGTTCCAATCTGCCGTCGTTGTTGACGATAACGGACCAATGGCAACCCTTGCCATGCCGCATTTGCAGGTCAATGTCCGCGCACCAAAGAAGCTGCTCGGCGACAAACTCTACCCCGGCCAGCAATTCCAGATCAATTTCGCCCGGGTCGACGCACTCACCAACGAAATTCGCATTGGTGAGGCGCTGGAAGAATAATTTGCCAACAAAAAGGCCGCCCAACAAGGCGGCCTTTTTTATTTAATTCTTTATTCTGAAAATGTGGTCTAACCGACTCCATCGCCAGCTGCCAGAATCGCGGCTTCCACAGCTTGAGCAATCACGCCCGGCGGGTCGTTGACGCCTTCTTCCATGAGGCCGACCTGTAGATTCAACTCGCGCTGAACCTCGACGGCCAGAGGATTAAAATACTGTTTCCAGAGGGCGGCGGCCTTCTCTGCTCTGTCGAGCCGGACCATGGTCAGGCCGAGGTAGAGCAGTGCGTCTTTGTACTCGCGCTGAATGCGGAGCGTCCGCTCGAATTCGAGCTTGGCTTGGCGATATTTGCCTGTCTTATACAAACAGACACCGCAGCGGTAACGTATGTCAGCGTCATTCTTGTCGCAGTCAATACACTCTTTGTACTTGAGCCGTGCGTCTTCCCACAGGCCGTCAACGTACAGAGAGTTAGCTTCCTTGATGGTATCAATAGCCTCGGCAGTGGATGCTTCCGGGCCATCAGCCTTTTCTTTCTTGTATCGGCGAACTGCGCCAAACAGGAAATTGCGGCGCGATTTATCTATTTTTTTCTCAGCCATTTCTTCCTCCGGTGCGACAGGATACCGAAATCCACAAATGGGTCAACACCAGACACTGAAAACAGCCCGATTGTGTCGCTTTGAGCGTCCGAACTGATTGCAATTTAAGAATGATCATGGGATTATCAACATATGAGCAATCCAACCTACGGCTGGACCGGAAAAGTCCTGCATATCGACCTGACCACACGAGAAATGGCGGCCCAATATCCGGCGCGCGCAGTGTATGAAAAACACCTGGGTGGCAAAGGGCTGGCCGGGTATTACCTGCGCCCCTACTGCACACTGGAAATCGACGATCCCGACCTGCCCGTGCTCATCTTTACCGGGCCGCTCAACGGTACCATCGCCCCGACATCCGGGCGCGGCACTATCATGTCCCGCTCGCCGCTCACCGGGACCATTTGTGATTCATCAGTCGGTGGAAAACTCGCAACACAACTCAAACGCGCTGGCTGGGATGGCATCATCATCACCGGAAAAAGCGCCACCCCGTGCGGCATCGAGATCGTGGATGACATGATCGAGATCGTGGACACCGACCTCTGGGGCGAAACAACTGACGTGGTTTTTGACACGCTGGAAGCCGAAGGCGCAGACGGTATGTCTGTGGCAACCATCGGCCCGGCTGCCGAGAACGGCGCAACCATCGCCGCCATCATGGTAGACCGTCACCACGCTGCCGGACGCGTCGGATTGGGTCTGAACTGGGCGCAGAAAAAGCTCAAATATTTTTCGGTCAAAGGCTCGGGCAAGATCCGGGTCCATGACAAAGCCGCACTGAAAGAGGCACGAGAGGAAATCTTCCGGCTCACGGCAGCCTCCCCCGTACT
>JAFLJT010000042.1 GCA_022712855.1 Pseudodesulfovibrio sp.
AGGTTGCCCGCAATGCGGCTGACGCATCCTCCAATGCCGACCATATGCGCGATATGTCCCAGGAAGGCTCCAACCTCGTCACCAAAGTGGTAGAATCCATCAAGGAAGTAGAGGATCGTTCTGAGAAGCTGAAGGAATCCATGACCAACCTCAACAGGCAGACCGCAGATATCGGCAAGGTCATGGGCGTCATCAACGACATCGCAGACCAAACCAACCTGCTGGCGCTCAACGCAGCTATCGAAGCTGCTCGCGCGGGTGAGGCTGGACGCGGATTCGCGGTTGTTGCTGACGAAGTTCGCAAGCTTGCTGAGAAGACCATGGACGCCACAAAGGAAGTGGATCAGGCCATCCTGAACATGCAGTCTGGAACCAACCAGAACGTGGCGGCCACACAAGCTGCCGTGACGTCCATTCAGGAATCCACTGAACTCGCCATCAAGGCGGGCGATGCCATGCACACCATTCAGGAAAGTGTCACAACTGCTGCGGATCAGATTCGCTCCATCGCCACGGCGGCAGAGGAACAGTCCGCCACCAGTGAAGAGGTCAACCGAGCCACGGACGAGATCAACATCATCTCCTCCGAAACCGCCAGAGCCATGGGTGAATCCCGCGAGGCTATCGGCGAGCTAACAAGCTTAGCTGGTTCGCTGAAACAGCTTATTGGCCGAATGCAAAATTAAGTAGCCACGAAGTAAATACAAACAAAAAGGCTGTGCATCTTGCACAGCCTTTTTTCTTTGGGCTTCTTTGTATTAAAAAAGAAGTGAGAAAAAGTTCGATCTGCCAAATTTAGATCATCCACATTCACTTCAACGGAATGCATCAGCCCTTTTTAGCAAGGCTTAGAAGCTGACAAAGGAGTGGAGGCGGCTCCACAACCGAAACACGCATGACCCCGGACGGCCATCAATTGTATTGATTTGCACATCATCCCACACTCCGACGATGGAGCCTCCGCTACTTTGATCAGATTCTTGATCTGCTAAAACCGGGCGGCCGATCAAAGAAAGGGGCTTTTTTTCGTCCCTTTTTTTGCCCCAACAAAAAAACGGACCGCCGTCCGCGAAGGACATGGAAGCTTTGAAAGGCCAAGCCTTTCAACTGGCGTTGCTCCGAAGGAGCTTTCACCCAATTCCCCATCCCGCCAAAAGGCGGCACCTCTCCCTCATAAATCCCCCTGCCAAAATACACCCAAGTCCCTCTCCCCTTGCCCCCTCTCCACCACACATGTACTCTTCCCCTTCAATCCAAAAGGAGAACCCCGTGGCCAAAACCACCTTATGCCTCGATATCGGCAGCGGCACCCAAGACGTGCTGCTCTACTCCCCAGACGTAGAAATCGAAAACTGCCCCAAATTTGTCCTGCCCTCCCCTGCATTACAGATAGGTAAACGTATGGAAGACCACCGCATGCAGGGCAAAAACATATGGCTCCACGGTCGCAACATGGGCGGCGGCGTCACCCGCTTCATCCGCGCCCACCTGCAGGCCGGACTGACCATAGCCGCCAGCAAAAGCGCAGCCTACACCATGGCCGATGACCTCACGCGGGTCACGGACATGGGCATCGAAATGGTCGAAGAGTGCCCGGACGGGTTCACCCCGCTACGCCTGACCGATTTCGACGAAGCATGGTGGCGAAAATTTCTCGACGCAGCAGAACTGCCCTGGCCGGACCGTATCGCGGCCTGCGCTCAGGACCATGGTTTCCATCCCGGCGAATCGAATCGCCGTGGTCGGTTCAAACTGTGGCAATCCTTTTTGGATGAAGGCGAAGGCCGTCCGGAAAATCTGGTCTACGACACTCCGCCGACTATGCTGACGAGACTGGAAGACCTGCAAGACGACATCGCCGGCGGGCCAGTGGCCGACACCGGAGCAGCTGCCGTGCTGGGTGCGCTTTATGTGGATGAGATTGAAAAGCACAGCCATGAAGAAGGTATTGTGCTGGTCAACATCGGCAACTCGCACCTCATCGCGTTCCTGCTTTACGGCGGGCGCATTCACGGCGTGTACGAACAACACACCAGTTGCGTGGATGGCAACAAACTCTGGGCCGATCTAGAGCAGTTTCGTTGCGGTTGTTTGTCCTTCGAGCAAGTTTTCAAAGACCGGGGACACGGTTGCCTGACCATGAAACTGCCCGAAAAGGCCGGTGGTTTTAAGCCCACCTATGTACTTGGGCCGCGCCGTGGGATGCTTGACGGCTTCGATGTCTCCTTCCCGGCACCGGGCGGTGACATGATGCTGGCTGGCTGTTTTGGCCTGATCAAAGGGCTGGAGATGCGCGGCAAATAAAATCCGCTTTTCTGTAAGAAATGTACTGCCATCTCTAGGCATCGTTTCCGTGTCGTGGTAAGCTCCTCTTTGAATCGTTCGTTATCAAAGAGGAGAGCCACATGCGTTTTCAATATCGTCTTATATCCATCACAACGGCACTGATATTCATCCTTGCCACAGCAACCGCCATGGCTGGCTGGGGCGACGCTCTCAAGGGCGCTGCCGAAGAAGGCAGCAAAACCATGGGATTGCCATACACACCATCCGAAGCCATGGAAGAGGTTAAGGACGTGCTGTCTCTCGGCACGGACTATGCCACCACTTCCCTGAGTAAGCCGGGTGGATTTTCCAGCACTCCAGCAACCACGTTTTCGCTGCCCGACTCCTTTGGGAGCTTGGGCGACACCTCCGGCTTGCTTTCTTCCCTGAACACGGCGGCGGAACAATCCGTACCCGGCACAGGTAACGTCTTTCTTGATGCCATCCAGAAGCTCTCCGTAGGCGAAACTTCCACCCTGCTGGGCGGCGGTGAAGATGCCATCACCCGCTTCTTCGAAAACAGTTCACGCGACTCCATCAAGACGTTGGTCAAGCCCATGGTCAGCCAGAGTGTGGATGCGGCAGGCGTTGGCTCATACCTCGACGTTTTGACCATGGCACAAGGTGCATCCGGTGTGGCCGGACCAGCCTTCGACCCTACAGATTTTGTGACGGAAAAGACTTTGGACGGCATGTTCTATTTCATGGGCATGAAGGAAAAGGACATCCGCTCTAGCGGCGGTGTCGGCACCACAGATATTCTCGAAAAGTTATTTTAAGGAGCAGATATGAAGAAGCCAATCAAGATAGGTCTTATTGTAATCGGCGCATTTATCGCGATCTTCATCACGGCGGCGGTCATTCTCGTGGCTACCGTGGACCCCAATGAATACAAGGGAGAGATCGCCCAGGCGGTCAAGGAAAATACTGGACGTGATCTTCGCTTTGAGGGTGACATCAGTTTCAACTTCTTCCCATGGCTCGGCCTCAAGGTCGGCCCCATAGCCCTCGGCAATGCCGACGGGTTCACCCCAGATGACATGGTGCGCATCAACAAGGCCGAGGCCAATATCCGCATCATTCCCCTGCTCACCGGCAACATCGCCATCGGCGTGGTTGTGCTGGATGGATTCACGGCCAACCTCGCGGTCAACAAGGCGGGCGTCACCAACTGGGACGACCTCACCAAGGGTGACGGAGAAAAGGCCGAGGCCAAGTCGGAATCATCCGGCGGCGACGCCAAGGGCGGCGGCTCAAAGCTCGAAAGTCTGTCCGTGGAAGGCATCGAAATCACGAACGCCAATATCATCTATGACGACATGAAGGCCGGAAAGAAGTCCACTCTCACCAATCTCAATCTCATCGTCGGCGAAGTGGGCGACAAGTTGCCCACGCCCTTTGAGTTGACCTTTGAACTCAAGAGCGACGAGCCGAAGATCGACACCCGGCCCAAGCTGACTGGTGTCGCGACCTTTGACCAAGGTGCGGGGACGTTCGAGATAACCGAACTCACCCTCGACGCGCTCAACCTCGAAATCACTGGCGCGTTCTTTGCCAAGTCCAAGGACGACGCGCTGAACTATTCCGGCGAACTCAACCTCACCGAATTCAGCGCCAAGGGTGTTATGGAAGCCCTCGGCATGGAGCCGATCGTCACCGCCGATCCCAACGCATTGACCAAGATATACGCCAAGCTCAAGGTCAACGGCACCGCCGATATGGCGTCTCTCGAAAAGCTGACCATCGGGCTCGATGACACCATCATCATGGCCACTGGTTCCATCAAGAACCTCAGCGCGGCGATCCCCGCCATCGTTGTAGATACCCACATCGACTCCATCGACATTGATCGCTATCTGCCGCCCAAGTCCGACTCCAAGGCTGGCGAAAGCACGTCCACCGAAACGGCCAAGGACACGACCCCAGCCCAAGAACCTGACCTGAGCGGTCTCAAGGAGCTTGATCTGACAACCAAGCTGACCGTCGGCAAGGTCAAGGCCATGAACGCACGTGTCACGGACATCCTCTGCCAGGTACGAATCAAGAACGGCGTCATGACCACCAAGCCGCTCGCAGCCAAGCTCTACGAAGGTACGCTGACAGCCGAGTCCGTTCTCGATGCCAACCCGAAGATCGCCACCTGGACCGAAAGTGCCAACCTCAAGAACGTCCAAGCCGGACCGCTCCTCAAGGACATGACTGGCAAGGATCATATCCTCGGCACCACAGTCGCCAAGTACAGCGTCTCCGGTTACGGTCTGACACCTGACAACATCAAGAAGTCCATCTCCGGCACCGCGTCCTTCGCCTTCACCAACGGAGCCATCAACGGCGTCAACATCGCCAAGATGTTGCGCGACACATGGAACACGATCAAGGGCAAGCCCTCCAGCGCCGACGCCCCAACCAAGACCGACTTCGCCGAACTGCTCGGCAGCGCTGTTATCAAGAAGGGACACATCACCAACAAGGACTTGCTCATGAAGTCCCCGCTCCTGCGCCTCACGGGCAAGGGGTGGGCAGATCTGCCCAAGAACAGCGTCGATTATCTCGCCACCGTCACAGTCGTCGGCACCCTCGAAGGGCAAGACGGAGATTCCATGGAAGATCTCAAGGGCCTCCCTTTACCGATCTACGTCAAGGGTTCGCTCGATGCCCCAGATATCGGCCTCGACGCAAAGGCCATGGCCGAAGCGCTCCTCAAGGGAACCTTCAAGAAGGGAACCAAGGGCATGGAAGAAAATCTGAGAAAGTCCATTCTCGGCGGCGAATCTGATGGTGATTCAGGCGAGAAGAAGGGGGGATTCCTTAAGGGATTGTTCTAGGGAGGCCTCCGGCGGCTCTACCGAGAGTCGCTTTCAGCGGGACCAAAGAACCCTTTGAGAAAAGGGTTCTCTGGACTCTCCTAAACTTTTTAGCCGCCCTTCGGGCGAGGACGCAGGGACGCAGAGGCTTTGTTCCTGCCGTGCCGGTTGGCGATTTGAGTCGAAAAAAGCGGTTGGTACTGCGTCCTTCTTATCGGGACGGTACACGCCGCTTTTTTCGGCTCAAATCGCGGGTGAAGTTTTTTAGAAGACATATGAACGGGAGCTACAACTCAATCCCGTACGCCCCCAAGCCACTGTATTGAGCTAGTTCGTCGGTCCTTGCGACGTGGTCCCGTTTAAAAGCAATCGCGCCAAACGTCTCTCCTCATTCTCGGAGATGTTTGGCGCGATTGCTTTTAAACAGAATAGGATTGGAAAGGACACGTCCTTTCCCCGCCGGAGGCCCCCATAACGAGACCTCACAAATTAAACAAAAAGCCCCTTACGAAGCCCTACCCTTCAAATCTCGCCTCTAAAAACGAAGAGACAAGCAGGTCAAACCGCCATCCAACTTGCGGTATTCAGACACATCCAGAACGACAACAGGTAGGCCGACGGCTTCGACTTTGGCGAGGGTTTTGGGGAACCCTGCTGGTACGATGGTGGTGCCGTTTATGTGGAGGCAATTTCGAGCGTAGGCTTCGTCGTCTTCGATGACGATGCGGGTGAAGTCGGCGAGTTCGGGTGCGTTTTCGAAATGAGGGGAAACGAGGAGCGTGTTATTGCCGATGTAATTGACGTCGGTTTTGAAATGGAGAGAGGGGCCGCAGTCGAGGGCTATCCATTTATAGCCGTGTGCGGCGACGGCTTTGCCGAGGGCTTCGGCTCCGGCCATGTTAGTGCGCTCGGAGAGGCCGATGAAAAAGGTGTTGTCTATTTGGAGGACATCGCCACCTTCGAAGGCGGCGGGTGGTGTGACGCGGGTTGTGGGCTTGCACTTGGCAAGGACTGGCGCGATAGATTCTTGTTCGCCTTGGCGCGTGGGGGCGCCCAGGGGGGCGATGACGGCGATGTGTTCGCAGACTACGGCAGTGTCTTCGACAAAACAGCAGTCGGGGTAACCGGGTTCGGGATCGAGGGTTGTAACGCCGAGGCCGAGATCAATGAGGGCCTGACAGTAAGCGTCATGTTGAGTGAGTGCCAGAGTATAGTCCGGGGTGCCAAGGCCGGCAGTGGTGATGCCGTCAACCATTTCGGGCGACGGGCGGCGGGTGATTGCGTGTGTGAACATGCGGTGTGATAGCGCAAAATCTTCGGGCCGGAAACTCCTTTTTCCTGAAAAAAATATGCCGTGCTGTTGCTGGCTAAAATGCGGGCAGAAAAATGATGTTATCGTTGCCAAGTACATCAAAAAGGTATGCGTACTCAGTAAAGGCAGTGTGAGAAATAAAAACTATTTTCTTTCCTTGTATCCAGTCTGAAGCGGCCTCGGCCTGCACTTCCTGATCATACACTTTGTTGTTCGCCTTAGTGAAATGGCTCACTACCCAGAAATCCATATTTTCTTGAGGGAAAAAGGAATCGACCCTTTCTGTGAGGTGGTCATAATCAGACTCTGTGCAGAGCACAGGAATGGATTCCTTTTGGGCAAGGACATAGGCGTAGGCTATCTTAGTCGCATAGTTGTAGGCATTGGCCCACGCTTCAACAAATCTATGAACCTGCTCATCCTGGCCGTCAAATCGCATGACAAATGACCGAATATTACCGATCACGCGAAGGAATTGGTCATAGAATTCGAACTCAAAATCAGGATTGTATTTTTTTATTCTAAAATGCAATTCTTGTACGTTCAGAATATCAGCTCGTTCTTTGAAGAAAGACAAAGCGCTGCCGAAATCTATATCTTCCTTGGCGTAGAGGATATCATCCACAGCATCCATGTAGGCATCCCGATCCAGTTCTGGAGTATCACAGATGACATCTTCGCCCGCAATGGGGAATTTTTTTGAAGAGAGGATGCCCGTATCGGACGTCAGATAAAACTTTGTGCCTGTGGACTTCTCAATCTTGCCTGCAAACTCTGAAGCTCGGGCTGCAGCAGCTACATATCCCAAGTGAGAACACGCCATCCTTCCGCCTCTTTCTGCGAGTTCATAAGGGCTACCAACCCTGATGCGATAATCGATGGCTCCAGGGGCAAAGATCTTTGCAGGTTCCTTTTCATAATTGTACATATCATTCTCTAGATCCCAACAAAAATCACAGCCAGCCATGAACACTCTGGGAGCCATCAGAACCTCTGCCAGCCCCATACAGGCAAGCAAACTCCCTTCAGTGCTGTCTCTCAAGACAGCCTGGTTTTTTAGCAAAATCTGATTAAAGCTGGCCCGAAAGACAACACCGCGGAACTTCCACGCATAGCTTGCTATACTCGCAGAGGAGAGCGAAACCAGAACCGTTTTTTCGAGTACGGGCATGTCATCATAAAAATGCCGCTGTTCCAAATGCGTGTCGTACTGCATGACAAAATCGGGTTCAACGCCAGCATCGAGGCAGAATTCCAGGGATCGGGCGATGCAGACGACCAAACAATGTTTGGCGTACTTTTTCAGCTTCTCCCTAATTCGACTTCTGGAAGGACCGGGAATAACTATCAGGACAGGAAGCCCGAGCTTTTTATCCTGAATCTTGTCTACAATGGGCGAACGAAGCAGCCAGGGCATGTTCTTGAGCTGGCTTATGGACCGAGTAGGGTCGGCCATTGTCCCGAGCAACCCCTGAATGATACCGTCGGGTTTGTATGGTGTCCTTTGATTGAAAAAATGCCCTTGATAATATGCCGCGGCAATATGCATCTGCAATTGCTGCAGATGCTGTCCATCCTTTATCCCTGTTTCCTCATTCGCGACAAAGGTAAACCCATTTTTCAAAAGTGCGACATCAAGAGTAGAACAAAAATTTTCAGGATCAACGAACTTGCTGCTGGGAATACGCACGACAAACTGTTCAGGTATAGAGTTATCGACATCGGAATCCCCGAACACGAAAACCAACTCGTTTTCCCAGTCATCCTGCGAGAGATATGCTTCAACAGATCGAATAATTGGCATTGTTGTCTCTTTGTTACTTGTTCGTCTTCAACAATAGGCGTTCGATGCGTTCGCTTGCACCACCATGGATATGCAGGAAGGATTTGTCGCGCAATTTCTGTCTTTCGCCTTTCCACGGATCACGACCGTGTAAAGCCTCTGATATCGAATGAAACAGCTCTTCAGGTGTTCGACATTTAGGCCCAGGACACATCTCTTCAAAGGGGAATTGAAAGCCACGATCTTGGGACATGTACTTGTCGAAATCGCTCCAAAAGAAAATCACTGGTCTGTCCAGAAGCAGAAAATCGGTAAAAATGGACGAATAGTCCGTAATCATAATGTCGACGAGCGGCATAAAAGGATAAATGTCACTATCCGAATCACAAATGGTGACATTGTCCGGCAAAGCATCAAACTCCACTATCGTCCTGTTATGCGCCTTGATGAGAAAATGAGCATTGTGCTGCCTCAAAAAGGCGAACAACTGACCGAAATGTAGGACATCCTGAGTCAGCGGATTTACACCATTGTCCCTGAACGTCGGGGAAAAAAGGATCACTGGTCCTTTTTTCTTCGCTCTTTTGATCGTGGAGTACTGGGTGGGATTGCAGCCAATCAGCGTGTTTTTGTCCAGATTTTGAAAGAACACATCGGTCCTTGGGTACCCGAGGGATACAAATTCTCGGGCATCCAAAGATTTGCGAAAAACTTCGTCCGTATAGAATGGCGATGTCGAAACGAGGATGTCATAGTCGCTATGGTCTTCCATCAAGGTCTGGTCGCGTCCTTCGAGACAGGAAGCGCCTTGAAGCTGAAAACCGATCTTCTTATTGCCGACACCGTGCCACAACTGAACCTGCCTCGCCTTGGCGATCAGCGGGTAGTAAAGGTGATTCCTGAAACTGATGGAGTCAACTATAACGGTTCCGGCCCGAGCGAGCAGCTCTTCCTGACCAGAAGGATACATAAGGACAGGCAACTTGGCTGCGCTGAGCGTTTTATACACTTCCTTATCAAAAGTAAGAAACCAGCTGGTAACCTGCGGCACATTCTTTACGAAATGCAAGAACAGGTATTTCACGTTACCGGTAAACTCTCCTCCGTTGCGGCCAATGAACAGGAATGTGTTCTCATCCTTTTCCATTTTATCAGCAAGAACGGTATAGAGAGTCTTGACTCGAACCATTGCCTTTTCCTGGTCCGTGAGTCCCTGTCCTATGTCCTTACTTTCAGAATCCATTCCCATCTCCTTCACAGAGTAAATTTCATTAACTCTTAGTTTCCTAGACGGTCTTCCGCAACACATTTCTCTTGAGTGCGACTTAATGGCCCGAATGATTTGCTGTCATACATCGAACAAAGGACGCATATCACTTGAGAGAACATGCACGAATGTGAATGTATTGAGCTGAACCCCTGAATTGTGTATACATTAATAATAGTCCCTCTTTTTTGATAGAGCACATTACGAGGTGTAATATGGAAACCATGGAAGATAAGATTCACAGATTGGTAGAATATGCGAGCCAGGCAAAGTTGCACCTGTATACTGATTTACTCAGTCAGAAGCTGCTTGAGGCGGGCGTTGACGCTGACCTGATTGACAACATGGCGCAGGCCGCAACGCTGGAACTTCAAGTGCTTGATGTGGACAAAAGCATTATTGCCCAGACGCTGCGCAGTGAAGAGAACCGAGGCATTGATACTGTCGGACGTATTGTTATCGAATATTGTTTTGTTCGCTCACCCTTGGGCAAGATGGTGTGGCCAGAGTATTCCGATCAGGACACACTGGCTCGCTGGCAATTTGCAAACGAAGTTCTGCCCCGCCCGCTCATGCGGTATTTCCTGGTGAGTGTTCGTGGTTCCATTGATGAAATCGACGGCTTCACCAAGGAATCCATGCTGTTTGAGAACACTCCAGATGAACTGGAAGCAATGAGAGAAACCATTAGCGACCTCATTGACAATTTCAAGGGACCGTTCGGATCTGGTGAAAGCTCCATCAATTGGCATGAAGTGTATGAAGATGCACGGTTCCAGAAGATGGCACTGGGACTTGTCACCAATCTCCGCAGCAAGATCGATAAGTACGACTTGGAAGATTATCTGATGCAACTGGAAACATACCGACAGATGGACCCGAATAAGACAAGCAACAACATCATGCAGCGCCCATTTACCATGGATGATGCACGTCAGATCGTCTCAGCGTTGGAAGCAGCGGAAAACACCCTTCGTGAGATGACGCAGTAGGATGAAATTAGCGACACCGCTTCGACACAAGCTCTTTCTAAATACAATAAAAAGCCCCGGTTCATGAGAACCGGGGCTTTTTATTGTATTTCATGCTGATCAGCTAAGAAAAGCAGACCAATCTACTTGATGCAGAAAAGTACTATTATTGATTAAAAAATTATCTTTGAGCGCCTGTTCCTGCTCTTCGGGCGTGTTGATTCCATAAAAAGGAAGTATGGAGCACGAGGCCTTCCGGGTCTGTGGCCTATTTGGCTCCAGCACATGCTGAGGCCGGTCTTCAAAAACACCCTCCCCCATAGCGCAGACTTGCTCATACACAATGAACTGACGGCAGGCGAAAGGCCGAACAGGATACACTGCACAACTGTTGTTTATGAGCATGTGGCAGGTCATATCACCGGCATGGTTTTTAATGGAAGCCTCGACAGACTGTCGCGCCTTTGGGGTCATCTTGTGACAAACGAACCAGGCAATTGCAGACAGTTCAATACTGGTCACCGGAATAAGCTGATGACAACAAGCGTGACACCCTTGTTTACACGCCATCCGAAAGCCATGCTCCCGCTCATCTTTCGCCATAACCTGACGAACCGCCTGGTCGGTGATGTCATAAGCATCAAGCATCATGCCCAACCAAGGCAGTTTTTTTTCATCTTCGGGGAATCTAACTGGCATTTTTTCCTCAATAATTACAAGGCAAGAACGAATAAACTACATAGCTCTGCGTGCAAACACCATCCATTTTTTGCATTCAATAGTCTTTCTATCTATAAATTCCACACTCGATATTGACTCACCTATCAAAGCATGCGATATAATGTGGTGAACTATACTCTGGCGCACAAGCTGTCACAAACAAGGAGTACTCATGTCACAATTCAAAAATCTCATTTTCGAAGGCGGAGGAGTCAAAGGCATCGCTTATGCTGGCGCATTGGAGGTATTGCAAGACATTGACGGCCTTTTGCCTGGTATCGAACGGGTCGCCGGAACTTCTGCTGGTGCGATAACAGCAACGTTGCTGGCTCTGGGCGCAAGCAGTCAGGATGTTGAGCGCATTGTTGGCGGCACCAAGTTCAGAAAATTCATGGACGACTCCTGGGGCATTGTCAGGGACACCACGCGGCTGGTC
>JAFLJT010000144.1 GCA_022712855.1 Pseudodesulfovibrio sp.
GCGCGCTCAGTCGCTGATCGGCTACGGCCCATCCCTGGCCGTCGGTGTTGGTATCCCCATCCCCATAATCAACGAAGAAATGGCCTGGTTCACCGGCTGCTCCAACGCAGACATCACCATGCCCGTTAAAGATTACGGTTATGACTACCCCAACGGCATCCCTCGCGAGCTCGCCCGCCCCACCTTCGAAGAACTGTCTTCAGGCGAAATCGAAGTCAACGGCAAGAAGACCTCAACCGTACCTGTCACCAGCTACTCAATGTCCCTCGAAGTTGCCAACGAACTCAAAAAATGGATCGAAGAAGGCAAGTTCACATTGTCCGAAAAGATCGAGGACATTCCAAGTTTTTAATAACTAGAATAATTGACAATAGTAAGGCCTGCTGTGGAAAACAGCAGGCCTTTTTTTTGGCTTTGTATGGTGATGTTGCGTGAATTGTGTGAAAAAGAATTGCCGACTACTTAAAAGTTGGAACCCATACGGTTGGGTCAAGTTTCTTAGCCTTCCTAACATCTGTCTTGGCTTTTGTAATCATACCCAACGCTTTGTAGTCATTGGCACGACAACCATATGCAAGCGCGTAATTTGGTTTAATTTTTATGGCCTCATCATGGTCTTTGAGTGCTCGTTTGTATTGCTCTAAGTTGTAGTATGCATTTCCCCGATTGATGTATGCAAATACTAATTTTTCATCCAATGATATTGCTATGTCATAGTCCAATATTGCACGCTTATATTGTTTGAGATGTTTGTATGCATTCCCTCTACTGTGGTATGCTGTTACGTATTTGGCATCCAAGAATATTGCCTTGTCATAGTCTAGTATTGCACGTTCATATTGCTTGATTGCTGTGTATACAAGCCCCCGGTTTTTGTATGCAAATGTATATTTATCATCCAAGATAATTGCCTTGTCATGGTCCATCATTGCACGATCATACTGCTTGAGACTGTAGTATACATTCCCCCGGTTGTTGTATGCAAATGTGTATTTTTTATCCAAGACAATTGCCTTGTCATAATCTTTTATCGCGCGTTCGTATTGCTTGAGTTGATAATATGCAAGCCCGCGATCATTGTATGAGAATACGTCGTTTGGGTCGAGTTTAATGCTTATACTCAGATATTTGATTGCCTTGTTGGGGTCGATATATCCGCCATTTACCCATAATGCTAAGGCCTTATTATTCCATTCGTTGCCCTCGGAGGTCGCGGTGTATGTCTTGCTTTTGCAACCGATAAGTAGACTGGATATTGCCGTGATCAGAATAATGCACAGAACAGACTTCTTGAAATGGTTTTTCATTGGCTCCTCCAAAAGACTTTTTGAAAATATTCGTTTGTCGGTTACGAGCAATTCTACACTAGGTCAACTTTCCTTTATGCAGTTCATCATTGGATCATGTATATATATTGAATATTATGTGCATTATAGTTACACGCCTTCCCTCAGCCGCCGGAGGCATCTTAAAAAAGAAACGCCCCCTGTCAGCGTGAGCTGGCAGGGGGCGTTTAATTATTTACCTAGAGCGATCTAGCTGACGGCTGCTGCGCCGGCCTTGATGGCTTTTTCGTTGGCTGGGAGCAGTTTGTGGTAGCGCGGGGAGATGACGTTCTCGAGCGACCCGATGAGGGCGTCGAGGGAGACGATCTGCGTTGCTTGCACGTAGGCGCCGATGGCGACCATGTTGACGAAACGGGCACTGCCGAGATCGTCTGCGATGTCGTTCATGGGAACGCCGAAGCATTTGAGTCGGTCGGTGTCGGCCAGTTCCATGTCGATCAAGGATGTATTGATGATATGGACGCCGCCGTCTTTGACCCGAGCCTGGAACTTGTCCAGAGACGGACGGTTCATGGCGATGAGCGATTCCGGGCTGTGGATGATGGGTGAGCCGATTTCTTCCTCGGACATAACCACCGTACAGTTGGCGGTACCGCCGCGCATTTCTACGCCGTAGACAGGGATGTATGTGACGTTGAGGCCATCGTTCATGCCTGCGTATGCAAGCAGGTTACCGATGAGCAGCACGCCCTGTCCGCCGAACCCGGCGATGATGGTATCTATATAACGCATTAGCAGACACCTCCATCTTCGGAGACGTCTTTGTACACGCCGAGCGGGAAGTACGGGATCATTTCGTTCTGGAGGCGTTCGTTGGCCTGCAGAGGCGTCATTTTCCAGTTGGTCGGGCAGCCAGAGAGCAGCTCAACGAAACCGAATCCGGTTTCATTGGTCTGGAACTCGAAGGCTTTCTTCAGGTACTTTTTGGCCTGGCGAATGTTCTTCACGTTATCCAGGGAGCCGCGAGCTGCGTAAGCAACACCACCGAGGGTGGCCATAATTTCGGTCATGCGGATGGGCGAACCGTCGTGGGTCTGACAGCGTCCGTTGGGTGTGGTGGTGGTAGACTGACCGATGAGGGTAGTTGGTGCCATCTGACCGCCGGTCATGCCGTAAACAGTGTTGTTGACGAAGACGACGCAGATTTTTTCACCACGGTTGGCAGCGTGCATGATTTCGGCCATGCCGATAGACGCGAGGTCGCCATCACCCTGGTAGGTGAAGACAAACTTGTCCGGGCGGGCGCGTTTCATGCCGGTTGCGACAGCGGGTGCGCGGCCATGAGGAGACTCCACGGCGTCGACGTTGAGGTAATTGTAGAGGAAGACCGAGCAACCAATGGAGGAAGCTAACAGGGTCTTTTCTGCCAGGCCCATTTCGTCGAGCAACTCACCAATGAGCCTGTGGGCGATGCCGTGATGGCAGCCGGGGCAGTAGTGAGTGGGTCGATCGATGACGGATTCAGGTCTATCGAAGACGAGTTTTTCATTCAGTTCAATCATATTATTTCCCCTCCAGGCAATTGAGGATCGGTTCCTCGAGTTCATCCGGGGTGGGCAGGTTACCGGGGTAGATGGGGTAGAAGTCGGAGTCGGCTACCATGCGGATAGCGAGACGGACGTCGTCGACCATCTGGCCCATATTGTGTTCGATGGTCAGGAAGCGCTTGCCCTGATCTGCCAATGCCCTGAGTTGTTCATTGGGGAACGGGTAGAGCGTGATGGGACGGAACAGGCCGACCTTTTTGCCTTCCTTGCGGAACTTGCGCACTGCGGATTTGGCGATGCGACCAATGGAACCGTAGGCGCAGATGATGAGATCGGCGTCTTCGCATTCGAATTCTTCGCATTCGGCAAGATCCTGCCAGGAGTCGTATTTCTCTTGAAGATGTTTGTTCTGTCCGGCCAGTGAGCCTTCTGCGAGGAAGAGCGATTTGATGAGACGCTTTTCGCGGCCATCAGTGCGGCCTGTGAGGGCCCAATCGCGGCCTCCTTCTTCGTCGACTGCTTCGGGTTCCCAAGGTGTAATGGGTTCCTTCATCTGGCCGAGGATGGCGTCGCCAAGGATGAGGACCGGAGTGCGGTGCTTAAAGGCGATGTCAAAGGCTTTGATGGTTAGGTCGTATGCTTCCTGGACATTGCCCGGAGCAAGGGTGAAATGACGGTAATCGCCGTGTCCACCACCGCGGGTGGACTGATAGTAGTCACCCTGTGACGGACCGATGTCGCCAAGACCCGGGCCGCCGCGGTTGATGTTGACGATGACTGCCGGAACTTCGGAGCCTGCCATGTAGGAGATCGCTTCCTGTTTCAGGGACATACCCGGAGACGAGGAAGAGGTCATGGAGCGGATGCCGGCTGCGGCAGCACCGAGCAGCATATTGGCCGCAGCCACTTCGGATTCGGCCTGGACGAAATCGCCGCCAGCTTTGATCATGTGTGTGGACATGAATTCCGGGATGTCATTCTGGGGCGTGATCGGGTAGCCGAAGAAACATTTGCATTTTGCAGCGAGAGCGCCGCGAGAAATGGCTTCGTTGCCTTTGACAAAAATGCGTTCTGGTTGCTTGCTCATATTATTTTCCCCCTTTCTTTTTGGGGGTTTTGTAAACTTTGATTGCCACATCCGGGCAGATCAGGGCGCATGATGCGCAGCCAATACATTTGTCTGCATCGGCTTCGGGAACTTCGGCGACTTTGTAGCCGCTGACGTTGAACCGATCCGATTGGACGATGATGTCAACAGGACAGACGGTGGTGCAAAGGAGACATCCTTTACAACGATCTTCCTGAACAACTATTCGAGACATTCGCTATACTCCCTTCGGTTGCTGAAAAAGGCCCGATTACTTCGTTGCTGCAAAAAGATGAAACCTTCGCGTATGAAGAATACGCTTCAGTCTTCATCTTTTTTTGCGCCTCGTACTCATACCTTTTTGAGCAACCTCCTTTTTGAGCTAACATTTGTGAAATACAAATAACCGCAATTATTTAATCAGCATCGCATCGCCGTATGAGAAGAAGCGAAAGCCGTTTTCCAACGCGTACATATAGGCAGAGAGAACACTGTTCCTACCTGCTAGAGCCGAGATCATAATGATGAGCGACGATTCTGGCAAATGAAAGTTGGTGAGAATGCCGTCTATGACATTAAATTTGTACCCGGGTGATATGAAAATATCTGTTTCGCCTCGATATTTTGTGATTTCACCACACTCACGAAACATGCCTTCAAGACTGCGGGCGCTCGTCGTTCCGATGGCTATGATGGGCCGTCCTTCGGCTTTGGCCTTGATAATCGCCTGAGCTGTGGCGTCGGGAACCTCGATGTATTCCGAATGCATCTCGTGGTCGCGGATGTCTGGGCAGCGCACCGGGCTGAAAGTTCCATACCCAACATAGAGGGTGACTTCCGCCCAATCGAACCCCTTGTCCTTGAGCATCTGCCTGTATTCGGGCGTGAAGTGCAGGCCTGCGGTGGGCGCAGCAACTGACCCGGTTTTGGACGTGTCGGAGTAGGTGGTCTGGTACCGTTCCTTGTCCTCTTCGGAGTCCGGGCGCTTTATATAAGGTGGTAGTGGCAGGTGGCCGTGTTCTTGGAAGAGCGCAGTGAGATCGCCCTGCCATTGCAGTTCGACCTGCCAACGGCCAAAGGGTCCGGCTTCTTTGGCGACGAGGCGGAAATTGTCGGCAAAGGTGATGGTCGCGTCGGGCTTGGGCGTCTTGGATGCTTTGAGCAATCCTTCCACCTGAACAGTCATCCATCCATCGCGCTCGATCGGTTCGATGAGCGGGAGCGGGGTGAGAAGCAAAAATTCACATTTGCCGCCCGTGGGTTTCATGCCGATGATCCGTGCCGGGATGACGCGGGAGTTGTTGGCAACCAGCAGGGCGTTTTCCGGCAGGTGATCAATGAGGTCCGTGAAGGGCACGGGGGTCAGTGAATCGTTTGCACGGTCAACAACAAGCAACCGCGAACCGTCGCGCCTGTCGGCGGGCGACTGGGCTATACAGTCCTCTGGCAACTCGTAATTATAGCTTTCAAGCAGGTAATCGTGGGGTATTTCCATATATATATCCAATGTCGGGAATGTGTTCCGTCTTTTACACCACCTGACTGCCCAACGGTATGATTTTCTTTTTCAATAAATTCAGCAACATAGTAGATGTGCGTCTTTGGGTCGGCTTTTATCTTGATATTGACCGTAATCGTGGTATTTCTTAGAGATGAATTGGCTTTCCGTGGCTGAAATAGCCAAACTCACCAGAATCCCTGCACCGACGGCTCGTCGGTACGCTTCGCTATTCAAGGATTTCCTTGGCGGGCGGAAGATGGGGCGTGTCACAAAATACCCTGATGAATCTATTGTCGTGTTCGAGCGGATATCCCGCATGTACGGCGAAGGGCGTGTGACAGCCGAAATCGATGACGGGCTTCGGACTGAGTTTCCCCGCACCATTGATGTTGAGCATCATGCACAGGTTCCAGCCCAGCAGACCGAAGTGTATGCTGAGCTTGCCGACTCGTTTAACGGTGTCCTCGGCAAGGTCGCTTCGTGTATGGAAGTGATCGCGGATCAGAAGGCCACCATTGAAAATCAGGCTGATGACATCCAAAAGCTCAAGACCGCTTTTGTTCTTCTGGCCCGTAGTCAGAAGAAAATGAAAGAATTGCCCAGTGGATCGGACTTTATCCCTGAGGAATTACTTCTGCAAACTCAGGTGCTTGAACAAAAAAGTATTGAGCTTGAGCAGAAGGATGCTGAGATAGAAGAGATGGCTCTCAAGCTGACATTTGATACTTCTGACATCAAGGCCAAGCTCCAGATTCTCGAAAGTGAACTTGTCCGTCTGCGCAAAGATCGGCGTGAGATGGAAAAATATCTGCAAGATAAGATAGAGCGTCTCAAGGACGCTACTTCATAGATTCTTTATTTAGGCCTGCTAACGGTAGACAGGTTGCTCTTACGTAACTTCAAGAATGCTTCAGGAGGAAGACCATGCGTCCTTTCATCAAATTGCTTATCGCTCTCACATTTCTCATGATGTTTGCTGCATGTACAACGACCAGCACCAGCTCCAACACGTCCAGTACTGACCCCGGAGCCACTGAAGCGAACTATGAGGAACCGGATTATTACTACGATTTTGATGATATTCTGATTCCCAAAGAAATCGATTATAATGAAGATAACTCCTACAAGCTCGACAATGCCAAGTTCCGCGCCGCTATCATGCAGTTCAAGGGCCGCGTCGAGATTTTGGAGTTGGTACAGTACTTCATCAACAACATGGCGAAGGATAATTGGACCCTCGTTTCCAATAACAAGGCAGCCAAGATTCACGTCCTGAATTTCGAGAAGTATAACAAGAGCTGTGTCATTCACATTGAAGACAATTTCGGTTCCGCCAGCACCTCCATCTTTGCGGTGGAAGTCAAGGATGCCGGGAATTCCGTTAAGGACAAATAGCTCATGCAACCGCATTTTCGCTTCGCCGGGTTTATGGGCAAACGTGTCCACCTCGGCGTCACCGGGTCCATAGCAGC
>JAFLJT010000043.1 GCA_022712855.1 Pseudodesulfovibrio sp.
TGGGGGGAAGGGAAGAGAGGGCAACCCTTTCCAAAGGGTTCCTTCTCTTCCCTTCCCCCCAGCCGCCGGAGGCATTCTTATCCCTACCTAAGCGTCGGGTAATTCGATGATGAAGACTGTGCCGTTGGGGGCGTTTGGTTTGGCTCGGACTTGTCCTTCGTGATCGGTGATGATTGATCGGACGATGGTTAGGCCGAGACCTGTGCCACCCTTCTTTTCCGTATAGTATGGCTCGAACATGCGCGAAGAATCCTTGGGCAAACCGGGTCCGTTATCGGCCACGGTAATGGACACGATACCGGCCCCCTTGTCATGGGCTGCGGTGATGCAGACCTGCGCATCATAGACTTCCTTGAGCGCCTCGGCACCGTTGGTCAGCAGGTTGATGAGCACCTTGCGGATCGCTTCGTTGTCGAAGGGAAATTCATCGATGGGCGAGAGGAAATTGAGCTGCCAATCGATTTCACGGTGCGTGTTCTCGAACATGGCCGTGATCTCTTCCAGAATAGGCGCGAGCAAATCCGGCTTGGGCTGCACTTCGGGCAGCTTGGCGTAGGCGGAGAACTCGGTGACCATATTCTGTAAACGTTCAACCTGCTTGACGATCAGTTCGGTACAGTCGTCAAAGACTTGTTCACCGACAGACTCACCATACTTGCGTTGCAAACGCTGGGCAGAAAGCTTGATAGGCGTGAGCGGATTCTTGATCTCGTGGGCAATACGTCGGGCCACTTCGCGCCATGCAGCGAGTCGTTGGATTTTTTCCAACTCGGTGATGTCCTCGAACACGGCCACGTGACCAGCTTCACGACCACCGATGTTGTGCAGAGACACGATGTTGATCAACACCTTGAGAATCTTGTCGCCCACGGGCAGATCCATTTGGCGCTGCCAGAGAACGCCGGGGTTGGCCGTCACCTGTGCGAGCGCTTCGGTCATGATATTTGAGAAGTCGCCGGAAAGCAGCTCGGACGGCTTTTTGCCTATGAGCAGCACGCCGGGCACGCCGAGAATATCCTCGGCAGCGGTGTTGACCGTACCGATACGGCCCTCGGCATCCATGGAGATAACGCCGGAAGTAATGTTGTTGAGTACGGCCTCGATATACTGACTGCGTCGCTCAAGCTCCTGGTTCTGCTGGGCGAGGCGCACGTTGGCCTGCTGAACGGATTCCTGGCTTTGTTCGAGGTCTTCGGCCATGCGGTTGAACGACTGGACGAGGAAACCGAGTTCATCGTCGGACCCATCCTCAAGACGCACTGAGAGATCACCACGTCCGATACGTTCGGTACCGGCGGCCAGTGCCTGGACTGGTGCGGAAAGTTCTTTTGCTAGTCGGAATCCGAACCATATAGACCCAAGAATAATGAGCATGGCCATGATCCCCAGGGTAAGATAAAGATTCATCTTCCATGGATATTTTCGTGTTTTGAGCTTTTTGTATTCATCCAGACCACGCACAATCTGGTCCAAACGATGGAGCAATCCCTGCCCCACGGTTTCGCCTATGACAAGGTAACCGGATCGGCCCTCGTCAACCGGGATAACGCCGAGAACAAGATCGCTGCCGGGCTTGGGTATGATGGTGGTCCACGAGCGCGGGTCCGCCTTGAGTGACTGCCAGTCGATTTTGGCTTTGATCTCCGGCCATGCCTCGCTCCACTGGGCCGAAGCGTGTGTATTCTGCTCGTTGCCTTCAAGGTTGATGACACCAACAAGACTGAGGTCATATTCCTCGAACTTCTTGTTCAGGAATTTGTCCATGGCCTTGCCACCCCAACGGTACTTCTGGGTAACGATCTCACCGATAATGTTGTTACCGCGCCGTTCGAGACGGTCCTGCGCCGAACCATAGAAAGCACGACCCAATTCGAGGGCCTGTTCCATAGATTCTTCCACTTGCCCCTTGAACCAATAGTCCACAGAGGTCTGCACGAACTTGACCGAGACAATATAAATAAGCGCCGTGGGAATGAGCGAAAGTGAGATAAATGCGAGAACTAGCCGCGTTCTGAGTTTGGAACCGAGGACTCGCCGTCTCCGTTCCAGCACGAGTCGGACGGCGTTACGGGCCACATAGAAAAGCATGGTCAGCAGCAGGACCACATTGAGAATAAGCAGGTTGAGGATGAGGTAATAATCACCGCTCAGGTATTTGAGCTCCGCCCAGGTCAGCCCACCAATGAGCAGCAGAAAAAAGAACGCAAGGATATATTCCCATTTGCGACGCTTTTTTTCCCTGCGACTGGTCGGGTTGATTCTGATCGGGTCAGCCACGGTCACCCTGCCTCATTGCGGATTGGTTAATACGTGAAATTCAGGAGAAACGTTGTGTCTGTGCCAGCATCCAACGACCAGAAATAGAGATAGCGCATCAATCCATCGGGCGCACCCACTTCGTTCATGGTGGTCTGCAGGCTCAGGCTGTATTTCTGGCCGCGCTCAAGGATGTTCCATGGACCGAGCGCGATCTCGATGGTTCCCCATCCTTCTTTAAGCAACGAGCTGAGATTCTTGTTTTTAAGCGGCGTGGAGCGGCTCGGCAGCGTCATAGAAAATTCTTGGGTCAGAGCCTCGAACTTGAGCGTGCTTACGAACTCGGCTTCGGCAACTTCACTGTCTATCCAGTAGTCTGACACTTCGGAGAGCCCGATATCGCACTTGAGCACGAGGGCGACCCCGTCCATGAGTTCGCCTTTGAGAATGGGCAATTCCACCACGGTCACGCCGAAGCGGGTGGTGAGTGCGCCGTTCTCATTGGCAATGGCCGGAGCCAGCAGACTCAAGGTCTGGGCATGGGCCACGGCGGCGAATATAAGGAGGGTCAGGCCAGCGAGAAATATGGTCGCCGTTCTGAACCGCGAGTGTCTTATCTTTTTCATATACATGACGGATGTATCAGCCCCTCGGTCAAAGAACAAGTATCACCCTTTGCGTTGTCATTTTTTGACTGTTTCGCTTAGTATAGATGGAAGACCTCAAGGAGCCTGAATGCAAAAGGAATTGTTGCTTGCCATTGGTGATGATCGCGCCGCTTCGTATAACCTTCGTTTTCTCAAAGAAGTTTTTGGAAATTTCTGCGACCTCAAGCTGACGTTGTTTTACGTGACACCACGAAAACCGACGTGGACGATGGACAAGGATAATTATGTGCCCATGGAGAACGGCTTTGCCGATTATGTCCGCCATACCGAAAGCAAGGGCGAGAAAGCGCTTATAGATGCCCAGCGCTGGATATCTGAGGTGGGCGGATGCAATGGCGACAATGTGACAACAAAAGTGGTTCACTCCAAGAAGGGCACCGCGCGCGAACTCATCGATGAGGCCCGCGACGGAATGTACGACGCCCTGCTGCTCGGGCGGAGAGGATTTTCGTGGTTCGAGGAGGTCTTCGAGAACTCGGTGTGCCACGAAATGCTCTGGTGCGATATTGATTTCCCCATTTGGATTTGCAAGCGGCCGCCGGACAACCCGCGTCACGACGTGCTCCTGTGCATGGACGGTTCCGACGCCTCCCTGCGTATGGTGGATCACGCAGCCTACATGCTCGCCGATGAGGAAAAGCACACCTTCACCCTGTTCCATGTAGCCGAGGGATTCGAGTCCGCCCGCGCAGGCCGCATCTTCGACGAAGGGCTGGCTCTGCTGACGGAAAACGGCGTGAAAGACGAGCGCATCGAACTCAAGATGGTCACCTCCCCAAATGTGGTCAAGGCGATCATGAAGGAAGCCAGCGACGGCAACTACTCCGCCGTCGGCGTTGGCAAACACGGCGCGTATAGCTCAAACAACATGCGCGGCATATTCCCCAGTTCGGTGACCGTACAACTGCTCAGGCAACTGACGGACACGGCGCTGTGGATTAGTAAGTAGAAGTGGGCTGTAAGAATTCACGGTAAAAATAAAGAAAAGTAAAATGAAGGGGACGCCTCCCCAATTTCATGAAGGCGATTTATTCGCCCACTCGGGGTAATAACACTTGCTGTGCAATGGCATTGTCTACATATTCGCCATAGTGGGTTTCAACTTTTACAAAAAACAAATCATGCCCATACATAATGAAGTCGAACTCAGAGATGGCTACCTGATTATTGAATCCATAGGTTCACAAAATACTGCTGTAAAAATAGATGAGTACGGCGAACTTATTCGCCAGGAAGGGAATAAGCACAATCAGAAAAGGATCCTCCTGGACCAACGCCGGATGGATGGAGAGGGAGACTTCCATGATGCATACGAAGCCTGTGAAAGTGCTATTATCGCGAAATTGATTTTAACCGGATTTCGTTTAGCTTGCGTGAGCAAACCCGACAATCTTAAGGAAAACCAAGCGTGGGAATTGCTCCTGAATAATCGCTCCCTCAACTTCAAGGTCTTTCTGGACTTTGACGAGGCGGTCGACTGGCTGACTATGCCTTAATCCGCTTTTTGGCTCCAAGCCAGAGGGGGACACCCTCCCTAATTCCGGGCGTCTCCCCTGATTTGCTTTCCAAGTTTCATAAAAAAAAGTCCCATGGATTCACTCCGTGGGACTTTTTATTTTTCAATGTAGCGAGATTTAGTCGTTCAGCGGCACCACGTTTGCGCGGCCTTTGCTGTAGGCGACGCGGTGGGGTTCTTGGCGAATTACGGCGTCGAGCTGGGCGGTGAGGGGTGTGTAGCTGGTGATGGCCCCGCCGTTGGTGGTGATGGTGACGTAGACGGTCTGCCCCTTTCTCGGCTTGAAGTAGACCGTGCCCTGTGCGCGTTTCTGCCAGCGATTTTCCATGGTCTTGCAGCCTGCGACAAAGGACTTGGGCGTGTACGGCGTGACCGCGTATTTCTTCTTAAATGTCACGCGCATGAAGGTGCCATCAGAATTACGGCTCATGCGTTGGACCTGCGAAACCACGGCGATAGCTTTGATCTCGGAGTCCTCGGCCAATAGCGCGAGATAGTCCAGCTCAACAGCACCCACCAGGGGGGCCGTCAGTGCGATGAAAAGCGAAATGACAAGTATACGAAGCTTCATAAATATAGGTAACTCATAGTGGTTTTGCCGTCAGAACGAATGCACAGTATCGCACCCACGAACAATTCGCAACTCCATTAGAGTGAACGGTGTGAAATTATGGGTAAAACATTTCCCCTTGCCTTGACTGGGAGAATCCGTACTATTTTAGTCAGATTAAAAAACCACCCGCAGTCGCGGAGCATGGAGGCATTATGGGAACTGTACAGGCCGTGAATATCAGTGACAGAAAAGGCGAGAAAAAACACGAAGTTGAAGCAATCGTCCTGCGCGAGGATTTCGGCGTCGAAGACGATGCCCACGGCGGCAGCGAACGCCAGGTCAGCCTCCTCGCCTTCGAGCGCATCGAGGACATGAAAAAAGACCTCGCCACCCTCAAAGTCGGTGATTTCGCCGAAAATATCACCACCACCGGCATCGCCGCCTCAGATCTCAAGCCCGGCATGCGCGTCACAATAGGCGACAGCGTGCTCCTAGAAATCACCCAAATCGGCAAAGTCTGCCACAACGGCTGCGCCATCCGAAAAGAAGTAGGCTACTGCATCATGCCCAAAGAAGGCGTCTTCGGTAAGGTAGTACAGGGCGGAGATGTTAAGAAGGGTGATGGTATCGAGATAGTGGGGTAGCGAACCAGCTCATAGGAATGCCGTGTTATTGACATAGGATTATGAATAGCGAATCATGGGTTCTCCAAATAGGAGGATTTAATGGCAAGACCACGCGTATTCATAAGTTCAACTTACTATGACTTGAAGCATATTCGTGCTTCCATCGAAGACTTCGTTGAATCCCTTGGGTTTGAACCAATTATGTTTGAACGAGGCGATATTGCATATTCTTCGCATTCTCCTCTCGACGAATCTTGTTATCGGGAAGCGCAAAATGCTGATATTTTTGTTCTCATAATTGGTGGTAGCTATGGCTCCGCAACGTCCGATGAGAACTCAGAAGACACCCATTCTGGAGAATACGAAAGTATAACCAAGAAAGAATTTAAGTCAGCCATTGAAGCGAATATCCCCTCCTATATTTTAATAGATAGCAACGTCCAGACGGAGCACAAAACCTATAAGAAAAATGCGGGGAAGGATATCGAGTACGCTTTTGCATCGATAGAAGTATTTAAATTTATAGACGAAGTGCTCGCACTACCTATGAACAATCCTGTTCATGGATTTGACCGATACTACGATATTGAGAATTGGCTGAAAGAACAGTGGGCGGGTTTGTTCAAAGAGTTATTAAGAAAGCAGAATAAAGCAAAAGAAATTGAAACGCTAACATCTAAAGTGAAGGAACTTGGAGAGCTAAACAAGACTTTAAAAAGGTATCTTGAAGCCTTGCTCACAAAAGAAGAAGATCCGACTGATGTTATCAAAACGGAAGACCTACGCTTAAGCGATTCTGTTACATTGCGGAGACTTGAAGAAAATGAATTTTACAAGCAGGGCTTGTCGCAAACAGCAGTGACTGTTGAACAATTCTACCAAGCCCTTACAAAGTCATCAACAATTGTTGGCTTTCGAAGAAAACTCAGTGAGATGGCAACGTTAAACCAAGAAGATAGGCACATCATAAAATGGTGGTTTGAAGATGGACGGAAAGAACCATTAAAAGAACTCAACTTGGCCCGTAGGATTGTTGCCCAACCACCATATGAGGCTCTGTTATCACGATAAATTGGTGCCTTAGGTCGTTAGATTCTTCTTCATACTCAAATTAATCCGCCCACGCTTCACGTCGAGACCGATGACCGTTACCTCCACCTCACGCCCTGCGGCTACGACCTCGGATGGGTCGCGGATGAATTTGTCGGCGAGTTGGCTGATGTGGACGAGGCCGTCGCGGTGGACGCCGAGATCGACGAATGCGCCGAATTTGGTGACGTTTGTGACGATACCGGGGAGCTTCATGCCTTCGTGGAGATCTTTGATGTCGTTGACACCCTCGGTGAATTCGAAGGCGCTGAACTCGGCGCGGGGGTCGCGACCGGGCTTGGCGAGTTCGGCTATGATGTCGCGTAGGGTTGGGAGACCGACGTTATCGGAGATGTAGCGTTGTATGTCTACTTGTTGACGGGTTTCGTCGGAGTCGATGAGATTGGCTACCGTGCAGCCTGCGTCTTTTGCCATCTGTTTGACCAGTGCATAACGTTCGGGATGGACGGCGCTACCGTCGAGTGGGTCTTTGCCGTTAACGCGCAGGAACCCGGCGGCCTGTTCGAAGGCCTTGGGGCCGAGGCGTTTTACTTTGAGAAGCTGTTTGCGAGTGGCGAACGGGCCGTTTTCGGCGCGATGGGCGATGATGTTTCCGGCCAATACCGGGCCGAGACCGGAGACGGAGGTGAGCAGCTCGACGCTGGCCGTGTTCAGGTCAACGCCTACTGAGTTGACGCAGCTTTCTACTACGTCATCGAGGCCTGCTTTGAGGGCTGTTTGATCCACGTCGTGTTGATATTGGCCGACACCGATGGATTTGGGGTCGATTTTGACCAGCTCTGCCAATGGGTCGGTGAGCCTGCGGCCGATGGAGACTGAACCGCGTACCGTCAGATCGAGATCAGGGAATTCGCGTCGTGCAACTTCGGATGCGGAATAGATGGATGCGCCAGATTCGTTGACGAGCATTGCCTGGACGCCGAGGTTCAGCCCGCGCACAAAAGTTTCGGTTTCGCGTCCGGCGGTGCCGTTGCCGATGGCGATGGCTTCAACGTCGAACTTCTTGCAGAGCTTGCGTAATGTGTCGGCAGCCTCGTCTTGTTGTTTCTTTGAACCGACGGGGAAAATTGTAGTGTATTCTTTCAGCGCACCTTGAGCATCAAGCACGGTGAGCTTGGCCCCGGTGCGGAATCCGGGGTCGAGGGCGAGTACCCGTTTCTGGCCCAGTGGAGCGGCTAACAACAATTCGCGCAGGTTGGCCGCGAAGACACCGATGGCTTCGGCATCCGCGCGCTTTTTGACTTCGGCGCGGACCTCCGTTTCCATGGATGGGCCGAGCAGCCGCTTGTAACAGTCGTCGAGCGCCAGACCGACTTCTTGGGCGTCAGGCCCATTGCCGTGCATGACTGAACGACGCATTAAGCCCGTGGCTTCTTCTTCTGGTGGGCGCAGGGAAATCTTGAGCATCTTTTCGTTCTCGCCTCGGAACATGGCGAGGGCGCGATGGCCGGGGATTCGTACCAATGGCTCATCCCAATCGAACCAGTCGCGGTAGGTGGCTCCGGCCTCTTCCTTGCCCTTGACCATACGCGAAGTGAACCGCCCGTGTTTAACAAACAAGGTTCGCATGGCCGCTCGCGCCTTGGGATTTTCGCTGACATTCTCCGCGATGATATCTCGTGCACCAGCCAAGGCCGCAGCGACGTCTGGCACGTCCTTCTCAGCATTCACGAACCGCTT
This sequence comes from Pseudodesulfovibrio sp., assembly GCA_022712855.1. Lineage (GTDB taxonomy): Bacteria > Desulfobacterota > Desulfovibrionia > Desulfovibrionales > Desulfovibrionaceae > Pseudodesulfovibrio. The sequence continues at coordinate 8,410 of JAFLJT010000043.1, forward strand.
TGCTTCACCTGTGGGATTCGCACCGCGTTGAGCAAACAGCGTATTTGCAAGCGGTTCCAGCCCGCGCTCTTTTGCCATGGCCGCCCGCGTCCGACGCTTGAGTTTGTGCGGCAGATAAATATCTTCCAACCGGGCTTTGTCCTTGGCCTGATCGATGGCCCGCTTCAGGTCATCGGTGAGCAAGTCGCGCTCGGTCAGCGAGGCGATGATCGACGCACGCCGTTTGTCCAACTCGGCCAGTTCAGTCAAGCGGTCGCGAATGGCGGCGACAGCCACCTCGTCCAGCGATCCGGTGGCCTCTTTGCGGTAGCGCGAGATAAACGGAACGGTTGCGCCCTCTTCAATTAATGCGGCAACCGCTTTAACCTGTTTAGGGTTCAGGGAAAGCTCTGCGGCAATGGTCGAGATATGGGTATTCTGGAGAGTGTTTGTCATATGGTGCCAATTGAAACGGTTGTGTCGATTCCGTCAAGAAAGTTCGCGTTTATTTTGTGCACTTTGTCGACAAAAGCCTGTGAACGCGTTATCGAATGCCATCTGATTAGGAGGGTTTATGGAATATTTTAATTCAGTCGAAAACATCATGTGGCTGATCTGGCTCGCTATTGGCGTCGGGTTCATTCTTGCCGAAGTCATGGCCCCGGGATTCATCATCATTTTCTTTGGTCTCGGAGCGCTTATCGCAGGTGCAACCGCATTCTTCGGTAGCACAATCCAGATGCAGATCGTGGTTTTTGGTGTATCGTCACTCGCGCTGTTGCTCTTGCTCAGGAAATTCATGGCCTCCATTTTCCACGGTTCAGCCTCGGCAGAAGGTGGCGCTGAAGGCGAAAAAGACAATACCATCGGCGCTCCGGCCGAGGTTGTCGAAGCCATTGCCCCGCCTCGTCAAGGGCGGATCAAGTTCCAAGGCACATTCTGGGCCGCCGAATCCACAGAAGACATTCCCGTCGGTGCCATGGTGCGTATCGTTTCCAGACATCCAGAAGATCACAATACTTTTACGGTTCAAGAGGAGAAGTAGTATGGATCCCGCAACAATGACGTCACTCATAACGGCGCTCGCCTTTGTCCTGGTCTTGGTGGTTATCATCGTCAAGACCGCTGTCATCGTACCGCAACGTAGCGAGTACGTGGTCGAACGGCTCGGTAAATATTCTAAATCTCTCCAGGCAGGATTGCATATCCTCATCCCCTTCATCGACAAGGTTTCCTACAGAAGAAGCCTCAAAGAAGAAGTCATGGATGTCCCGGCCCAGTCATGTATCACCCGCGATAACGTCTCCGTCACCATCGACGGTGTTCTCTATATTCGCGTTATCGATGCCATGAAATCGGCATACGGCATCGACAATTATTACCTCGCCGCCTCGCAGTTGGCTCAAACTTCGCTCCGTTCCGCCATCGGTAAAATCGACCTCGACAAAACCTTCGAGGAACGCGAAACCATCAACGCCCAAGTTGTCCTCGCCGTTGACGAAGCCGCTCTAGAGTGGGGCATCAAGGTCATGCGCTACGAGATCAAGGATATCACACCTCCGTCCACGGTCATGAATGCCATGGAACAGCAGATGAAGGCCGAGCGTGAAAAACGCGCAGAAATCGCCCTCTCCGAAGGTGATCGCCAGTCCCGTATCAACCGCTCCGAAGGTTTGCGCCAGGAAGCCGTGCAAATCTCCGAAGGTGAAAAGCAAAAGCGCATCAACGAAGCACAAGGCCGCGCCCAGGAAATCCTCCTCGTAGCCGAAGCCACTGCCCAAGGCTTGGAAAAGGTCGCCGTGGTCATCAACCAGCCCGGCGGCGCAGAAGCCATGAACCTCAAGGTCGCTGAGCAGTACATCGATGAGTTCGGCAATCTGGCCAAAGAAAACAACACCATGATCATCCCCGTCGATCTCGCCAATATGGGCGGCATGGTCGCCGCAGCTACAGAGATCATCAAGAAGACCTCTGCACCCAAAAAAGCCCCCGCAAAGAAGAAGGCTGCTGCCCAAAGCACGCCGCCCTCCTCCGTTGGTGGGTTTGCTGTAGAATAATCTCAGCTCGATTCCCAATCATACAAGGAAAGGCCTTGCGAAGTATACTTCGCAAGGCCTTTTTGTCTTCGTTTGAGGTGAAAACATAATTAAGAATTCCGCATCCTCCTTCCCTAAAACTTTACCCGCGATTTGAGCCGAAGTAAGCGGCGTGCATCTTCCCGATTAGAAGGACAAACCCCTAACCGCTTACTTCGGCTCAAATCGCCAACCGGCACGGCAAGAACAAAGCCTCTGCGTCCCTGCGCCCTCGCCCAAAGGGCGCCCAAAAAGTTTAGGAGAGGCCGCGTCAGCTCTTAGGTTCAAGGCTTCCTTGAATCTTAGAGATGTCGACAGCAGAGATAGAGAACCCTTTTCTCACAAATCCGCAGGACAGCGGATTTGAACGTCGGTTCCTGCCAACGCCCCGGAGGGGAGAGCCCCAGGACGGGGCGGATTCAAGGGTTCTCTGGTCCCGCTGAAGGCGGCTGTCGGCAGACCGCCCCTGCGAGGCCGCCGGAGGCTTCCACAAAACACAGCACAACAAAAAGCCGACTCTTTCGAATCGGCTTTTCAAACGCCAGCGGCTGGGCCGGGTTGTTAGACAGCGATGTCTGCGAACTGCGGCTCGGCTGGGACGGGTGGTTGTGCGTATGCGGCCATGGCGCTCTGCATGCTGGCCGTGGAAGGACTGAGATCTTCGAGTTGTGTGGTGAGATCTGTGAGTTCGGCGACTTCGTCGAGTTCCTTCTTGAGTTCATTAAGGAGCTGCTCGGTGAGGGACTCTGCGTCCGTGCCTTCTGCTGCGAAATCCTGGGCGGACCGCATGAAGAGGCGGGTATTGATATCTTGGGTAGCACTGGGAGCGTCGGCGTCCGGTGCAGGCGCGGCGTAAAAGACTTCTGCCTTGCCGTTCTCGAAATAGTCATTGATGGCGGAATTAACGCCATTATTGAACTGGGAGATGGTTGCGTCGCCAGCGGCGACACCGAAATTTCGATCGATGAACTTGAGGGTATTGAGAAGGCCGTCACCGAGCGTCTCTTCGTTGACTTCGGAGGAGGTGGATTGAAGCACCATTCCGGCGGCTGCGGCGGCGGTTTCATCGCCGAACCGTTCGCGTACCCAGTCCATGGTCTGGCCGAGAGAGTGGCGAAGATCGGAATTGTCCTTGGTCTGCCCATTTTCGCCGTCAGTTTCGCCCATGCGGCGCATGACTTCATTGGCAAATGTCGCGCCGAGGCTTTGGGATGCGCCAGCGGAGGGTTGGTCGAACTTCTCCGTCTTATCTATCTTTTCGATATTTCCGGGCATCTGCATCTGGGCCATGGCTTCTGCCATTGGTGCGCCAGCTCCCACATGTGCTGGATCAATATGCATACCTTGTCCCAATCTCATCCCGGGCGAATCCTGCACCATCTTATCAGCAGGTCCAAGGTTTCCACCTTGTTCTTGCTTATTGTTGAACCTCTGTAAAAAGCTCATGTTCATATGGCTGCCTTGGATTTGCATACACCTCTTATCGTCAGTGCATTCAGTATCTTTACGGTGCCAATCAAAAAAAGATGCAAAAAAACCACTCCAGATCGATTTTCGGGCATGTATCTTGAAATGTTTATCCCCATCTGCTGTCACAAAATAACGAGTAGGGAGGCTATTTCAAATGAAACGGAACTGTTGCAGTAAATGCCATCAGGAAATCGAGAGGCAGGATTTTTTCATGCAGTCGAGAAGCGGCAAAATCTGCAGTGACTGTCTGGTCAAGGCGGAAACAGTGGAAGCTGAGTCAGCGCATCTGTTCAAACAACGCGGACCCAAAGGGGAAAAGCCGCCAGCAGCGAAAAAAAGCGGTATGGTCATCGCAATGCCTCTGAAAGAAGCATTGTAAAAAACGAGAGTCGACGCTCATCGAATACCCCGACGGTTCACAGCCGCCGGGGTATTCTCGTTGTATCTTTTGCACGCAGCTATTTACACAGGCCCGCACAATGGTCATACTTTTAGAAGAGGGATTTTTTAACCTTACGCAAAGGCATGGCGGCTATGGCATGGGACCCGGAACGATACGAGCGGTGGTTCGACACACCTGAGGGACAGTTTGCGCTGGAACGCGAAACGCAACTGTTGCAATCGATGTTGGCAGGCTGGCCACGGCGCAAGCACAAGTTGCTTGAGATCGGCTGTGGCACCGGCTTGTTTCTGGAGATGCTCTACGAGATGGGATTTGATATCACGGGCATCGATTCCAGTCCGGAGATGATCATGGCGGCGCGAAAGCGGTTCAAGAACCGGGCGGAACTGCACCTTGGCAACGGCGAACTGATGCCTTTTGCTGACAATGAATTTGATTACGCTTTTCTCTGGACCGTGCTTGAGTTTACCGAAGACCCTGCGGCAATGCTGGCCGAGGCCGCGCGCGTAGCAGAGAAGGGATTGCTCATCGGCTTCCTTAATAAGAATTCGCTCTATTACACTATGAACGTAAAGGGCTCTGGCGGCACCTTGGACAAGGGAAACTGGCACACATGGTGCGAGGTCCAGGACATGATCAAGGAAGCGACCGGATTCAGACCGACCATGGCCCGCTCGGTACTACCGGGCCCGACACAGACCTGGAGCAAGAATGTCATAGCCAAGAAGCTCAACAGCTGCCTATGCCCCCCGTCGGTAGGAGCATTCACCGCAGTACGGGTCGACTTCACCAACATGAAGCCCCTCAACCCACTCTTCGCATGGAAGGCTGAACCAGAGATGGGATAACTCAGAAAACCACCTCCGCTTTTTCTTCAACTTCTTTTCCCAAAAACAACCTGCCCATAATGCGAAATGGTTGATGTTCTTCACATCAACCATTTCGCATTATGGGCACCCTTCGCCGAAGGCGAGATGGGATTCCAAAGGGGCTCGCCCTTTGGCAGGTCCAGGACAGCGTCCTGGTTCCCGCTGAAAAGCGACCGCCGGTAGGCCGCCCCCGCGAGGCCGCCGGAGGCATTCCAAAATCACACCCTCAATCCACCCATTACTTTCCTTGCATGAGTAGTTTCCAGCGGTTGGCTTCTGCCCAGCTGAAACCGCCGGGGACGCAGGGCCATATTGAGTTATTTTGTAAAAGTGGCTCGGCGGCGATGTCGTGTGATGATGCATCTCGGGCTTGCTGGAACATGGGACTGCCGGGGATGGGGGTGTAGTGCGCGAGATGTGGTCGGAATCCGAAAGAACGGACATGGCCGATGGCTTCCTCGACGTTGTCGAGATTCTGGTTGGGCAATCCGAAAAGGATATATACGCCGATATCATCGAGATTGAATCCGGCGTCGAGCAGGTTCTGGGCACCATCTTCCCATTCAATTTGTGTGAGCTTCACGTCATTGCGATTGTTGAAATCGGTGGTTTCGAGACCGAGCCGTACGGTGTGCAGGCCCCCTTGCTTGAGGCGCTGGCAGGTGTCGGCGGTAAGACTGCGGATATGCATGGCGTTGGGCGTGTGTAGTCGCAGATCCAAACCCTTGGCTTGGATGGTGCCGAGGACGGGCCAGAGCCAGCGTTTTGGATTGACGAGGAGCGCGTCATCGTAAAAGGCGAAGTCCCGGACACCTCGGTCATACTCTGATTGTATGGCTTCGATGATCGTATTGGGTGTTCCCTGTGTGAAATCGGGATAGAGGGCGTGGGATGCACAGTAGTCGCAGGTGAATGGGCAGCCGCGCGAGCCGAGAATGGGCGCATATGTTGGCTCGTTGTAGAGATCAAGGGCCAGACCGAGGCCCGCGTTCATGGGCAGGGACGGTGTTGGTTCGCCCAAAATATTCCAGACGGCAGCCCAGTTTGATGGTGTCTCCATGGCGCCCTTCAGCAACATGGCGCCACTTTCGTCGGCGTGGTCAGAACAGAGGGTGGCGTAGGTGCCGCCAAGGATTATCGGGGTATCCGGCCAGAGTTCTTTGCACATGTCGAGAATGTCCAACGTGCCGGGATACCAGTAGGTCATGATTGTCGTGATAAGAATGGCGTCAGGGGCAGGCTCCATGGCGGCGAGAGCCTCACGGACTTTTTCGCGAGGCAGCCCGTACCGACTGAATTTCCGGTCCATAAAATCGAGGGCAGCCGGGGTGGGAATCTCTTCCTTGGGATAATGGCCAGTGCCGTACTTGCCGGGCTTGGGCCACGGGACACCTTCCCACGTGGGGTCGAGGCAATCCATGAGCGAGACGCGTGCGCCCGAGTTGCGCAACATATCCAGACAGGCGAGCAGACCGACTGGCCGCGACCAGAGGTTGAAGGCCGCAAAATCGAGTATCCATGGGTTAATGCCAAGAATGCGCGGGCCGCTTCCTTCACCAGACCAGGGGATATGGGGGAAAATCGGGCGGCTCATAATTGGACCAACCAATTGCTCAACGTGTCAGGAAATTGGAGAGAATGGAGAGCGCGAGCATGGCGATGACAACGACCAAAAGAACATTGGTCCACTTGTCACGCCGCTCCACGCGCTTGGTCTTGGATTTTGTGAACTGGCCGACAATGAGAAAAACCAGCCCAAGAACTAGTATGAGTTTGATGAGAAAGCCCATGGCTTCTCTTATTCCGCCTTTATCCAGATGATAGCCGCCTGACGACCAGTGTCCCGGATGGGGGAGGCGCAGGCGCGACGGTAGGAGAAGAACGTTTCTGCATCAGTTTTGGTGCATTGGTCGAGGCCGAAAATCTGATTCTCGGGAACGCCCGCTTTCATGAGCTGGTCGTTGGTCAATCTCCAGAGGTCCATGGTCATGGTGGAGAAATCGAGATAGCGCTGGAAACCCGGGCCGAAGTCGGCGTCGAAGTTGACGAATTCGCTGGCTGCCGGGCTGAGGCTCGGACCGCGTACGGCAAAGACGTCTTCGGGCTTGATGTCGTAGGTTTCACAGAACTTCTTTACACCAGAGGTGGGAAATTTGACCTTGTTGCCGCGCCAGCCAACGTGCAGTGCGGCAACATATTTGCCGGAACGATGGGCCAGAAGGATGGGCTGACAGTCAGCGGTCTTGATAACCAGACCAACGCCGGGGGTGGCCGTGGTCATGCCGTCGCCTTCGATCTCGGACTCTTCGTCCGTATCGATGGGGGTGGGGTCTGTATGGATGAAGTCGCCGTGCACCTGCTGGCATTCGCACCAGCCGGTCAGGCCGAGGCGGTCATGGATGAGTTGGCGGTTCTCACTCACAGCATGATAGTCGTCGCCAACATCAAAGGAGAGATTGGCGGAATCATGGGGTGGCACGCTCACGCCCCCTTTTCGGGAGGTGAAGGCGCATGATACGCTAGGAATACCCACGAAATCGAATGGAAAAAATGCTATGGCCGCCATAGTTCCTCTTCAGTGCAGACGATGTTCACACCCATATCCCAGGGTTGATTCGGGAGTTCGTCCACAAGTTGAAATGTATAACCCAACCCAATGGTCAGGGTCTGTTGCATATCGTCAGTCGCCAGCAAACGGTCATAATAACCGCCGCCAAAGCCGAGTCGATAGCCGCGTCGATCAAAACAGACGCCGGGGATGATCGCCAGATCAGGACAACAGGTGTCCACGGGCGGGCATCTTTCAGTGTCAGGCTCCATGATGGAAAACGGACCGGGCGCTAAGTCATCTTCGCAGGTGGCGCAAGCAATGTCCATCTCTCCGTACGAATCGGGTCGACAACGGGGCATTAACACCGTTGCACCGCGTTGCCACAGCTCTGTGATCAGAGGCCGCACATCCAGTTCACCCTTGATGGGCCAGTAGATGAGCACCTCGCGCGCGTTTTTCCATTCATATAAACTGCGAATAAGCTCAAGCGCATACTGGCTTCCGACCAATACTTCGTCAGCAGAAAGAGCCGCTCGGCGCGCAATGAGTTCTTTGCGCAGTTTCTTTTTATCCATATCTGCCATTTGGGCATCATATCACGCTGCTTCATGACAATCCAGTTTGTTGGCAGGAAAGAACCGGGTGCGCTGCGAACATCCCCCTTGGTTTTCCAGCCATTGTGTTTTATCCTCCCCGGCAACACAGAGATTTATAAACGCGCTACCATGCCGTTCTGGAGAAATAATGCCCGCAAATATATTAGTTTTGGACGACGAAAAAAACTATCTACTCGTTCTGGAGTCGATCCTCGAGGACGAGGGGTATGGCGTCACCACCTTGGCTGATCCCGAAATGGGCTTGGCCTATCTGGAAGATTCCGAAGTAGACATCGTCCTCACCGACATGAAAATGCCGGGGCTGACAGGCCAGGACGTGTTGGAGCATTGTAAGAAAAATTACCCGCATATCCCAGTACTTATCATGACCGCCTTCGGCTCCATCGAGGCCGCTGTCGAAGCCATGCGCATCGGCGCGTTCGATTACATCACCAAGCCCTTTGCCAACGAAGAGCTGCTCCTTTCCATCTCCAAGGCAGATAAATTCTCCGCTACCCAGCAGGAGAATATTCGCCTGAAACGCGAGATACGCGACCGCTATTCCAAGGGGGCCATCATCGCACGCGGCAAGGGGATGAAGCAGGTCCTGGACATGGTAGACCGGGCCGCACCGTCTAAATCCACGGTCCTGATTCTCGGTGAATCCGGTACGGGTAAGGAACTTATTGCCCGTTCTCTCCATACTTCTTCGCCCCGTCGTGACGAACCGTTCATCACGGTCAACTGCATGGCGCTGAACCCCGGAGTGCTGGAAAGTGAACTTTTTGGCCACGAAAAAGGGTCATTCACTGGCGCGACATCCCTGCGCAAGGGACGTTTTGAACAGGCAAACAAGGGTACGCTGTTCCTCGACGAGATCGGCGAACTCAGCCCGGAGTTGCAGGTCAAACTGCTGCGCGTGTTGCAAGAGCACCAAATT